>NZ_VRVA01000158.1:0-9671 GCF_008039945.1 Methylobacterium sp. WL64 | reverse complement strand
GCTCGCGGATACCATCAGGGCCAGCGGTCACATGAACGACTGCATCAACAGGCCGGACACAAGACTGCACCCGACCAACGCGTCAGAAGCTCAATTCGCCGCTTGCAATGCGGGAGCCATCCACACAGGACGTTCCGCCGCTGAGCCGGACGCGATGGCGGGCCATCTACAACGAAGTGCGGCATCTGCAAGCCGCGGGGTGCCGCCGCGGATCTCAACCCTTGAATCACAGAGGCCAAGGCTTCCGGCGCACTTGCCATCGCCACCTTCGCTGCGGGACTGAACGGTGACGCTGCCGCGGTCAGGGCGGCCCTGACCGAGCCCTGGAGCAGTGGCCAGGCCGAAGGCCAGATCAACCGGCTTAAGCTGATCAAGCGCCAAAGCTACGGTCGAGCGGGTCTCGATCTCCTACAGCGCCGTATGGTCCTCGCCACCTGATCCACGCAAAGTGAGCAAGAGCCGTTTCTGTGGACGGTTACGGGGCTTGGCAGAATAGGGGCTCGAGTAACGGGTCCGGCTGAATTTCCTGCTCGTAGACGAAGATCAAGCGCAGAAGCGACATCGCCGCAAAACCCCGGGTGCAATCCCGCGGGACGAGGCCTTTCTGCTTGAGCGGCGCTCGATCTAAGGACCGCGCCTCGGGCTCTGCATCGGCGCGCATCCTTCCTCGCGCTCGGGCTACGACCATCCAACGCGCTCCGAGCGTTGCGCTCTCGCCTCCGCCGCGCGGGGAGGAGACGGACATGGTGGTGAACGATCAGGTGCGGTGGGTTCCCGTCTGCGCCAATCCCCACCTTCGGCTCCTCCCGACGAGGGAGCTGGATACAGCGTCCCACCTTCAGAGTATCGGCATCTCCGGGATGCATTGATCCGGTTGCCCGCCCGCGGGACGGGCACGGCGCATTCGACCGCAGCGGCGTGGCGAAGGCCGGAAATGACAAGCCGTATCTGAGATCATGTTCCATTCTGGAACGAAGTCATTGGCTCTAATCTAGCACTAGACGCCGCCGCCTAGAGGTGTCCAATGCATCAATTTATCGGTCTAATTGCCATTTTCGCGACCCTCGCCGGGGTCCTTCACACCTGGGGGGCGCCGCGGTGGATCATCGCTGGTCTCTGCGCCGTGGGGCTCGTCGGGGTGTTCGCCTCCTTCATCGGCTTCCAGCCCAGGGTGGTCCCCTCGCCGGTCTCCTCGGCGCAGTCGCTCAACGCTGCGATGCAGCCCGTCTTGGAAGGCGTCTGGGATCCCCTGAAGCCAAGCCAGCTCCTGGCAACGTCCCGGTAAGCCCGTCCCGTCGATCGCCGTCGGGATGATCCCGGGGAGCAGCCCTGGCCGGATGGTCGGGGCAAGCGACGGCGATGACCGGCGACCGAACCGAGCCGTCCCACCCTGGCAGCGGGTCAGAGGATCGGAATTGCCGCAGACGCGCTCCGATTGCGCGCCGGCCAAGGGCTAGAAGGTCGAGCGGGCCTCGACGCTGGAATAATAGCCGGAGCCCTGGATCCGGTCGCGGACATAGCCGGCGGCGACGGACATCTGCACGGGCCCGAACCGGACGCCGGTCAGATGCGCGCCGATGCGATATTGCCGGAAAAAGTCATCACCGAGGAACAGCGCCTCGGGGCCGATATAAACGCCGTCGGCGACCATGTAGCCGACGCGCAGACGGGAGTAATAGGCGTTGAACTTGGTCGAGTACGAGCCGTAGGCCGAGACCATAGTCCGGTCGCTCGGCGTCGCGTAGAAGTTGCCGGCGACCTTCAGCCCGACGCCCGTGCCCACGACTGGATTGCCCGGATCGGGGACGGACAGCTGATTGCTGCGGACATTGAAGCCGATGTAGCCGGCGAGGGCCGCGTCCTTCCAGACCCACTCGTAACCCGCCTGGAGGGCGCCCTCCTCCTGGTAGCCGGTGACCCGCGTGGCCACGGACCGCCCGGGATACGAATAGGTGCCGGCGATGGCGTCGACGCGCACCCGCAGGCCGTCTCGCGTGGGCGAGCCGTTGGGCGCGGCGGTCACCGTGACGGAGCCGAAGGCCGAGCTGTTCGAGGTGACGCTGGTCGAGCCGTCGACGGCGACGGCCCAGCTGTCATCGACCGCCTGCTGCGAGGCGCCGGTGTACCAGTCGGCGCCCGTCGACCGCACCGCGAGGTCGGCCGCGTCGGCGGCGGAGACGGCAGCCGCGCAGGCACACAAAACGGCGAGCGCTGTCGTAAACGGAGACGGCAGCTTTCGGGCAATCGGTCCCGCGATCCCGCCCATACTCACCGGCTCCGTTAAGCTACGATTTACGCTTTAGCCAACACTCGCCGACAATGGTTAACATTGGATTTTGGAAAGACTGCTTTCCAACTGTGCGCCTGCGGCCAAGATCGGGCGCCGAGGCGCACGCAACTTCGCCTGATGCCCCGGGCCGGCCGGGCCGCTTCGAGATCAAGCGGCGCGCGCGCGATTGACGGCGACGTCAAGGACGACCTGCAGGTCCTCGTTGCGGAAGGGCTTGTCGATCCGCAGGAAGGCGTCGGCGGAGGACGGCAGCTGGCCGTGCGGGCTGGCGAGGATGATCCGGATGTCCGGATACCGCTCGACCACGGTGGCTGCGAGCTGAAGGCCGGCCATCACCGGCATCGATTGATCGACGATCATCGCGTCGAAGGCGGCGTCGCGCGCGAGCACCTCGAGGGCGTGCGCCCCGGAGGCGGCCTGGACCACCCCGTGACCGAGATCGGCGATTACCTCGGCGACGCTCGCCCGCACGAGGCCGTCGCTCTCCACCAGCAGGATCTTCCTGGTCACCGCAGGGAGCGAAGAGAGCCTCGCCGCGGCCGGACGCGCCGCCGGGAGCCAGAACTCGGCCAGGAAGGGCTCGCCGCCGCTGCCGTCGCGGACGACGTGCCACTCGCCGCCGCTCTCGGCGACCAGCGCCGCCGCGGCGGTCAAAGTCCGTCCCGTCTCGGACGGCGGCAAGGCCGTCTCCGGGCGACGGCCGCTGCTGACGAGGATGCGCACGTAGGGGGTGGGCGGCGCCTCGGCGTTCGGGTCATCCAGAACGCCCTCGGCCGCCGCGATGGCGAAGCCGGCGAGGCAGGCGTCGCGGATATGGAAGGCCAGGTTGAGGAGCAGCAGTTCCAGCACGCGCTCGCTGCACAGGACCGTCGGCAGGCCGGCGGGGATGCGATTGAGCACCGGCATGTCGCCGAGGGCGTTCGCCTCCAGGAACGGTAGATAGGCCTCGAAGGTGGTGGCGAGGTCGGTCTCGGCGAGGGTGATGTCGGTCTCGTCGCCGCGCACGAGGTGCAGCATCCGACGGGTGAGCGCGGCGCCCCGGCGGGCACCGACCATCGCCCGCCCGACCAGCCGGTCCTGCTCAGCGCCGAGGGAGTGGCGGCGCGTCAGCAGGGCGAGATTGGTCAGGACGACGGTGAGGACGTCGTTGAATTCGTGAACGATCCCGTCGGTCACCCGCCGCAGGACGAGATTGCGGCGCGGCTCAACCGGCTGCGGCAGGGTCGCGTCCGCGTGGCCCGGCAGCTTCCGCATGAGCGCGAACAGCCGCCGATCGCCTCTGACATCGGGCAGGCAGAGCAGCCTCACCTGCACCTGCTGGCCCGGCCAGTCGTGCAGGCGCAGGACCGCGTCGTGCGGGCCGTCGGCGGCGAGGGCGGCAAGGCGCGTCCTCTCGAGAAGTGGGCGGTCGGCCGCGACGAAGCAGGCGGCGAACGGGGCTCCCTCGCCGCCGCCCTCGCTCCGGGCGTTCAACAGGGTCCGGCCGGTCTCGGGATCTATCTCGCAGCAGGCCCAGCCCGACACGGTTTCGAAGGTGGTCAGCCGCGCCTTGAGCCGCGCGACTTCCGAATCGACGCCCGCCACCAGCAGCCCGGTGCTGCGCCGCTGCCCGGCGAACGCGTCCGACAGCGCCGCGAACTCGCCGATCCATGTCCGCGCGCCGACGGCCTCGTCCGCCTCTTCGCCCGTCAGCAGCCGCCGCAACGGCCGCGTCAGACGCGTCCCCGCGACGAAGCCGAGGGCCGCCGCGCAGGCCACGAGCGCGAGGCCGATGCCGGGCATCCGCCAGTCCGGCGAGCCTGCCAGGGACGCGCCGGAGGGAACGGCCTGCGCCGTCACCAGCCATCCCGGGGAACCGATCTCGGCCGCCGCGCGCATCGGCGTTGTGGCCGACACGCTGGCCGCCCGGAACGGGCTCGGCGTGCCGACGAGGACCCGGCTGTCCGCGGTGGCGACGACGAAACCGAGTGTCTCGGGCATGGTCAGGGTGCGGCGGACGTCCTCCTCGATGCCGGTGAAGTAGCTCGGTGCGGCATCGAGGCGCAGTAGGCCGCCCTGCCCGCGCTCGCCCAGCGCGACGACGGCGCCGAACGGCGCCTCGGCATCCGTCTCCTCGGTCACCACACTCACGCCGGCCGCACGGCCGCGCAGGAACCAGGTCTGCCGGGCGACGCTGCGGCCGACCAGCCGCTCGTCTTGGGCTGCCAGCACGGTGCCGTCGGACGCCACGAGCAGGCCATCGCGATAGATCGGATTCAGACCGAGCCATTCGCGCAGGCGCGCGGCGCGCTGATCGGCCGAGAGCAGGCCCTCGTCGTCGCGCAGCGCCAGGGCGGCATTGCGGGCATCCCCGATCGTCTGCCGCAGCCGCTCCGTGATGGCTGCGACGTAGGCGCGCGAGGCCGCGCCCACCGAATCCCGGACGGACAGCGGCACGCCGGGTTGCGTGGCAGGAACGACGACGAGGAGCGCGGCCGCGAACCCCGCCGCGGCCGCGATCGCCACCTGCAGCGCGTTCAGGAGTCTGAGAGAAATCTGCAGCGGCTTCGCGATCATCCGTCCGTCCGGGGAGCTGTCCCGAGCGAGGCGCGATTTTCGTTAAGGGTCGATTAAGCCCGTCGGCGGACGCAGGGAGCGACGACGGCGTCAGCGGCGACGGGTCCGGAGGGCCGCCAGAACGGTTCGAAATATCCGCCTCACTATGCCGCCCTGCGCGCTGTCATCGTCGGTTATCGCGAAGATGCCGGTTTGGCGGAAAGAGTTTTCATGGCGTTGCCAAAGCCTCGATTTCGCTTTTGAAGAGCGATCGACTGTCGCGTGATCGCCGTCTGCTCAATGGGCCGTTTTCCTAAGTTAACCGTAATTGCCGATCTGATAAATCGAGCTGGATATTATCACGGCATTTGTCCATTGACCCTCATCGCTGTACAAATCCGGCCCTAGAGCCGTTGCACCTCGATCCGAGGGATTTTTGGCCCGGGAGGCGGTAGCGTGAGGCAGGCGTTGCGTTGGCTGGCCTGGGTTGGGGCTACACTGGCCAGCCTCGCCGTGCTCAGCCAGCCGGTCGGGACGCAGGCCCAGCTCGCCATGAGCCTCGCCGCCATGGCGGCGATGATCGTGCTGTGGTCCGTGTTCGACGGGCCGCGGACGCGCTTCGTCTTCATGGCGCTCGGCAGCCTGGTGGTGCTGCGCTACATCCTGTGGCGGCTCACTAGCACACTGCCCTCGCCGGGCGATCCGATCAGCTTCGGGTTCGGCCTGATCCTGCTGGTGGCGGAGCTGTACTGCGTCTTCATCCTGTTCGTCAGCCTGATCATCAACGCGGACCCGCTGCAGCGCGACCCGCCGGCCAAGGCCGCGGCCGCCGACCTGCCCACGGTCGACGTGTTCGTGCCGAGCTACAACGAGGATGCCGCGATCCTTGCCATGACCCTGGCGGCGGCTCGGCAGCTCAACTATCCGCCCGACAAGCTGACCGTGTGGCTGCTCGACGACGGCGGTACCGACCAGAAGTGCAGCGATGCCGACCCGGCCAAGGCCGCGGCGGCGCGGGCGCGCCGGGGGGAACTGCAGGCGCTATGCGACGAACTCGGCGTCCGCTATCTCACGCGCGCCCGCAACGAGCATGCGAAGGCCGGCAATCTCAACAACGGCCTGGCCCACGCCAAGGGGGAACTGGTGGCGGTGCTCGATGCCGACCACGTCCCGTTCCGCTCGTTCCTTGCCGAGACGGTGGGCTATTTCGCGCAGGACCCGCGCCTCTTCCTGGTGCAGACGCCGCACGCCTTTCTCAATCCGGACCCGATCGAGCGTAATCTGCGCACCTTCGAGCGCATGCCGGCGGAGAACGAGATGTTCTACGCGGTGACGCAGCGTGGCCTCGACAAGTGGAACGGCTCGTTCTTCTGCGGCTCGGCGGCTCTGCTGCGCCGCATCGCCCTCGACGAGGCCGGAGGGTTCTCGGGCATCACCATCACGGAGGATTGCGAGACCGCCTTCGAGCTGCACTCGCGCAACTGGACCAGCGCCTATGTCGACCGGCCACTGATCGCCGGCCTGCAGCCGGACACGCTGACGGATTTCATTGGCCAGCGCTCGCGCTGGTGCCAGGGGATGTTCCAGATCCTGATGCTGAAGAACCCGATCTTCCAGAAGGGTCTCAAGCCCGTCCAGAAGATCGCCTACCTCTCCAGCATGACCTTCTGGTTCTTCCCGATTCCGCGGCTGATCTTCATGTTCGCGCCGCTGCTCCACATCTTCTTCGATCTGAAGATCTTCGTGGCCAGCGTGGACGAGTCGATCGCCTACACGCTGACCTACATCATCATCAATCTGATGATCCAGAACTACATCTACGGCAAGTTCCGCTGGCCGTTCGTGTCGGAGCTCTACGAGTACATCCAGGGCGTCTATCTCGCCAAGGCAATCGTCTCGGTCATCGCCTCGCCGCGCAAGCCGACCTTCAACGTCACCAACAAGGGCGCGACGCTCGACCACGACCATATCTCGTCGCTGGCACTGCCGTTCTTCCTCATACACCTGCTCCTGATGCTCGGCTGCGCCGTCGCGGCGTGGCGCTACCTGTTCGAGCCCGGCGTGACCAACCTGATGCTGGTGGTCGGGCTGTGGAACTTCTTCAACCTGCTCACGGCGGGCGCCTCACTCGGCGTCTGCGCCGAGCGGCGCCAACTCGAGCGCACCCCATCGCTGGCGATCGATCGCCGCGGCGTCCTCAGCCTGTCGGGGCGCAGCACCGACGTGGCGATTGAGCTGGTCTCTGCCGAGGCCTGCACTGTCCGTCTCCTGAGTGGCGCCTTCGATCAGGGGCTCGTCCGTACTTCGTTGCGCGGGGCGCTCAGCGTCGAGCCGACGGCCGGGGCCAGGCGGCCCGCGCCCCTGCCGGTCCATCTCGAAAAGGCGACGCGTGACGGTCGGGAACTGGTCCTGCGGTTGAGCTTCGGCGAGCTGGCCGTTCGCGACTACCCGGCGCTGGCGGGGCTGATGTACGGCGACGCCGAAGCGATGCGCCGCTTCCAGCTCCGGCGGCGGCGGCACAAGGACATTCCCACCGGCACGCTGCAATTCGCGTGGTGGGGCTTGGTCGAACCGTTCCGCGCGCTGCGCTATCTCCTGGCCAGCCGCCGCCCCCGGCCGGTCGAGGTCGGGGAGGCGCTGGTCTACGACGCACCGTCCGGCGCCGCCTCCCTGCCCGCCGTCCCGTCGGTACCCGTTCCGGAAGCGGGGAGCCATGCGGCGCCCGTTCCCGCTGCCGCCAAGACCGCCGACGCCGAGAGTGGGGACGACTGGGTCCGCCTGATGATGGATTACGAGAACGAGCGCACCCTGGCCGAGCTTCGCGGCCGGCGCTCGAGCGCGGCGTGACGGCGATGGGTGTCCGGCTGGGCCTTTCCGCGCTGGGGCTGCTGCTAGCCCTCGCGGGCCATCCCGCTCTGGCCCAGAGCTTCCTCGGCCGCGGTCCGGCCGAGCGGCTGACGGTGCCGCCGAGCGGCAACGCCCTGCGGGCTCCGACCGAGGACGGGACGGCTCCGGCGCGGAGCCCGGATGCCCCGGCGGCGGAGCAGAGACCGGCGGTGCCGCGCGCCGTGGAGCCACCGCGGGCCTCGGCCCCGCAGGCGGTGCCGCGCGGGGTGATCCAATCGACCATCGCGCCGGCGCGGCGGCTTCCGTCCGGCCCGCGGGGTTTCCGCCTGACCGGGGAGGAGGATTCCCTGCGCTATCCGGTCTATCTCACCGACGCGCAGACGCGGGGGCCGGCGCGGCTGCGTCTCTCCTACCTGTCCGCGATCTCGGTGGCGCCGGAGAGTTCCGAACTCGCCGCCTTCGTCAACGGCACCAAGGTCGGCTGGACCCGCATCCAGGCTCCCGGCGCGGTGAAGGTCGTAGAATTCGCCATCGGCGAGGGCGTGCTCAAGCCCGGCTACAATGCCGTGACCTTCACGGCCAGCCAGCGCCACCGCGTCGACTGCTCGACGGCCGCGACCTACGAACTGTGGACTCAGATCGACCCGTCGCGGTCGGGCCTCGTGGTCGGAACCGCCACGGACATGGATGTCCGCTCCCTCGCCGCCGCGGAGCCCGACGAGAGCGGTGCGCTGCCGATCCAGGTGATCCTGAACGAGCGCCCGAACCTGGCGCGGCTGGAGCGGATGATCGAGGCGGTGCAGGCTCTCGCGCTCGTGGGGCGCGTCGCCCGTCCGACCGTGACCTTCGGGCCGCCCCTTCAGGGCCGCAACGGCATCAATCTCGTCGTCGGCACCGCCTCCGAGATCGGCGGGATCGAAGGGGTCTCGGACCTCGGTCCGATCACCGGGCCCCGTCTCGCCATGCTGCCGACGCGGCCGAACGTACCGCCGACCCTCGTGGTCACCGGGTCCCGCGAGGAGGACGTCCGGCAGGCGATCGCCAACCTCGCCGTTTCCGCCGAGACCGGGACGCCCGGCGGGCTCAAAGCCGTGCAGCTCTTCCGCGGCTACATGGTCTATGGCGGCGAGAACCTGACCCTCGACCGTCTCGGCGCGGCGTCGCGTGAGTTCTCGGGACGCCTGCTGCATGTCGGCTTCGACCTGCGCTTCCCCGGCGATTTCGTCCCGGCCGATTACGGCAAGGCCATGCTGCACCTCGCCGGCGCTTACGTGGCCGGGCTCTCCTCGGAGGCCCGCATCGTCATCGACATCAACGGACGCAACGCCGCCAGCATTCCGCTCCCGGACGCACGCGGCGAGGTGTTCGACGACAGCGCCATCCCCCTGCCCTTCAGCCTGTGGCGCCCGGGGGTGAACCACGTCGAGATCTCGGCGCAGCTCCCCAACGCCGCCGACCAGACCTGCGACACCCTCAGCCCGGCGGCCAAGCAGGCGCGTTACCTGTTCCTCGATCGCTCCCGGATCGAGATCCCGCATTTCGCCCGGGCGGCGCGCAGCCCCGACCTCGCGGCGATCAAGGGGGGGGCGGTGCCCTTCGTCGTGCCGGGACAGCGCCCGCGTCTCGTGCTGCCGACACCGGACCGCGACAGCGCCGATGCCGCCGCGACCCTGGCCGCCCGGCTAGCGATGGCCTCGGAGCGGGTCATCGACTTTGAGGTGGTCACCCAGCAGCAGGTGGCGTTCGATGCGAGCCAGCTCGTGGTCGCCCCCGCCCGCGCCCTCGACCCGGCGCTGCTCGAGGCGGTCGGATTCGATCCGCAGCAGATTCAGCGGGTCTGGGAGGGCCGCGCCGACATGGTGGCCACGCCCGGCCAGTTCGGGCCCGAGGGCGTGCTCACCCTCGACCGCCTGCGCCGCAACCTGCCGATGCGCTGCGCCCTTCCCACCCTGATCTCGCAGGTCCGGCAGGCCCAGCCCGCCCAGACCCCGCCGACCCA
>NZ_VRVA01000157.1:0-9744 GCF_008039945.1 Methylobacterium sp. WL64 | reverse complement strand
GGGCAGGCACCGGTGTCCGCCCCTGTGCCCACTTCGGGGGCCGAGGCCGGCGCTCCGCCCCCCGAGCAGGGGCCGGCCCCGGCCGGCGCCCTGGATTCCCCCGAGAAGGCCGAGACCCAGCACGGCCATGCCGGCTTCTGGACCCTGCTGGTCGGCTCGGTCGGGGTCGTCTACGGCGACATCGGCACCAGCCCGCTCTACGCCTTCCGCGAGGCGCTGGTCCCGGCCCGCACCGACGGCATCCTGCTGCCCGAGGAGGTGATCGGCACCGTCTCGCTGATCCTCTGGGCGCTGTTCCTGATCGTGACGGTCAAGTACGTCGCGATCCTGCTGCGCATGGACAACAACGGCGAGGGCGGCATCCTCTCGCTGATGGCACTGGCCCGGAAGGCGCTCGGCGGATCCCGCATCGTGTTCATGCTCGGCCTGCTCGGCGCCTCCCTGTTCTACGGCGACGCGGTGATCACCCCGGCGATCTCGGTGCTCTCCGCCGTGGAGGGGCTGAAGCTCGTCACCCCGGCCCTGAACGACTACGTGCTGCCGATCACGGTGACGATCATCGTCGCCCTGTTCCTGGTGCAGAACCGCGGCACCGCCAAGGTCGCGGCGTTCTTCGGGCCGATGACCGTTGTGTGGTTCGTCGCCATGGCGCTCGCCGCCCTGCCGCATATCGGCCTGCACACGGAGGTGTTCCGTGCGGTCAACCCCTGGTACGCGGTGCATTACCTGCTCGGCCACGGCACCGGGGCGCTGGTGGCGCTCGGCGCGGTGTTCCTGGCGGTGACCGGCGCCGAGGCCCTGTTCGCCGATCTCGGGCATTTCGGCCGCAAGCCGATCCAGGTGGCGTGGGTCTGCCTGGTCTTCCCGGCGCTCGCCCTCAACTACCTGGGTCAGGCGGCCCTGGTGCTGGAGAAGCCCGACACCGCCGACCCGTTCTTCCAGCTCGTCCCGGCCTGGGGCCTGCTGCCGATGGTGGTGCTGGCGACGCTGGCCACCGTGGTGGCGAGCCAGGCGGTGATCACCGGCGCCTTCTCCCTCTCCCGGCAGGCGATCCAGCTCGGTCTGCTGCCGCGCCTCGAGATCCGCCACACCTCCGAATCGCATGCCGGCCAGATCTACCTGCCGCAGATCAACGGTCTGCTGATGGTCGGCGTCGTGCTGCTGGCGGTGCTGTTCAAGACCTCCTCGTCGCTCGCCTCGGCCTACGGCATCGCGGTGACCGGCACGATGCTGCTCACCGCCTCGATGACCTTCCTGGTGATCTGGCGGATGTGGGGCTGGTCTCCGGTGGCCGCCGCCCTGGTGATGCTGCCGTTCATCGTGGTCGAGTTCCTGTTCCTGCTCTCCAACCTGATCAAGGTGGTCGAGGGCGGCTACGTGCCCCTGATCCTGGCCGGCGGCCTCGTCATCCTGATGTGGACCTGGGTGCGCGGGGTCACGATCCTGTTCAACAAGACCCGCAAGACCGACGTGCCGCTGGTCGAGCTGGTCGGCATGCTGGAGAAGAGCCCGCCCCACCACGTGCGCGGAACCGCGGTGTTCCTGACGAGCGACCCCGAGATCGCCCCGGCCGCCCTGCTGCACAACCTGAAGCACAACAAGGTGCTGCACGAGAAGAACGTGATCCTCACGGTGGAGACGGTGGACACCCCGCGCTCGAAGGAGACCGACAAGGTCCGGATCGAGCCGGTGGGGCCGCACTTCTTCAAGGTGGTGATGAAGTTCGGCTACATGGAGACGCCGAACATCCCCAAGACCCTGGTGTTGCTGCGCCGCCAGGGCTTCAAGTTCGACATCATGGCGACGTCGTTCTTCCTGTCCCGCCGCTCGATCCGCCCGGCCACCCATTCGGGCATGCCGCTCTGGCAGGACCGCATCTTCATTACCCTCGCCAAGAACGCGAACGACGCCACGGACTTCTTCCAGATCCCCACCGGGCGCGTGGTCGAGGTCGGGACGCAGGTGACGGTGTGAGGATCGCGCCGCTGGTGTAGATCCGCGCAAGCGATTATCTACATCGATCTGTCGAGGGCGAACGGCCGTGCCGATCAACGTCAACAATCCCGAAGCCGATGCGCTGACACGCCGGTTCGCCGCCCTGGCGGGGGTCGGCATCACCGAGGCGATCGTCATCGCCATGCGGGAGGCGATCGCGCGCAGGCACCCGGGGGAGACGCCGCAGGCCACCGCCGCACGGTTGCGCGAGAAGCATGGAATCACCCTCAGCGAGGCTGCCCGGACGCCCCTCCCGCGGGATGTCTACGACGCGATGTGGGAGGGCCGCTGATGTTCGTGGACGCCTCCGCGCTCGTCGCCCTGCTGGCGGACGAGCCGGAGGCCGGCCGGATCTCCGGCGCCCTCGCCTCAGCCGACCGGTGCATGACCTCGCCCGTCGCGATCCTGGAAACGGCGCTGGCCCTCGCGCGGCCCGACAAGTTCGACATGACAATCGAGGCCGTCGGGCCGATCGTCCTCGAATTCCTCGCAGCCCGAAGCATCGAGATCTGCGATCTCCCGCCCGCCAGCGAGACGACGGCGCTCGCCCTGTCGGCGGCGCATCGATACCGGGCAGGCCGGCACGGTCTCAACCTCGGGGACTGCCTCCACTACGCCGCGGCCCGGTTCTTCAACGTGCCGATCCTCGCCACGGCGGACGAGTTTCGCAGGACCGATCTGGAGACTGTTCGCTGACGGTCCGGTGATGGATCGATCCGCCTTCAAACACTCAACGGACCGATGTTCGCGTTGGGAATGCAGGCGCCGCCCGGCCATGGCGAGCGCGGCGCAGCGGCAAGGCCGTTAGGTCCGAGCCGAACAAGCGTTCGGATGCCGACGCTGATCGTTGTCGACGCAGTGCAGCGTCGCAGTACGGACCTCTTCCCTCTCACACGTTCGAAGGCGTTGTCTTCCACGACGCCGGCATGTGCGCCGCCGCACGCGGCATGTCCCCGGCGCGGGCCTCCGGCGGCGTGCCGCATCCACCTTGCGTTGCACAAGGCTCCCGGGGTGGATTAGAATTCTTCCACTTCCGAACCCAGAAGCCCGTTCGCCGGGTTAGCCGGCATGGGCGGACGCGCGGACCGAGCATCGGTCGGCGCCTCCGGCTCTGACCCGACGGGACGCCGCTCAGGCGCTGCCAGACAGGACGCATCGATGATCAAACTCACCGTGAACGGGGCTGCGCGCAGCTTCGACGGCGACCCCGACATGCCGCTGCTGTGGTACCTGCGCGACGAGTTGGGCCTCACCGGCACCAAGTTCGGCTGTGGCGTGTCGCTGTGCGGCGCCTGCACGATCCATCTCGGCGGCGCGGCGACCCGCGCCTGCATCACCCCGGTCTCGGCCGCCGCCGGCCAGGAGGTCGTGACCATCGAGGGGCTGTCGCCCGACGGCAATCATCCGGTGCAGGTGGCCTGGCGCGACCTCAACGTCTCCCAGTGCGGCTACTGCCAGTGCGGCCAGATCATGCAGGCCGCAGCCCTGCTCAAGGACACGCCCAAGCCGTCCGAGCAGGACATCGACGACACGATGAGCGGCAACATCTGCCGTTGCGGCACCTATCCGCGCATCCGCGCGGCGATCCATCAGGCCGCCGGCCAGACGGCCCCCGCCGGCAAGGGAGAGCGCCTGTGATTCACGACGCACAGATGATGGCCGAACTGGCCAACGCCAAGCCGACCGCCAAGCCCGTCTTGGCCAATGTCAGCCGCCGCGGCATCCTCGGGGGCGCCGGCGCGCTGGTGCTCGCCCTGTCCCTGCGCGACGCCCGCGCCGACGAGGGCCAGACCGCCGAGCAGAAGGCCCAGAAGTTCGGCGCCGACGGCATGCCGCACGGCTGGCGCGACGACCCAAAAATCTTCGTGGCGATCGCCCCGGACGGCACCGTCACGGTGACCAACCACCGCTCCGACATGGGCCAGGGCGTGCGCACCTCGGTGGCGCTCACGGTCGCCGACGAGCTTGAGGCCGACTGGCCGAAGGTGAAGGTGGTCCAGGCCTGGGGCGACGAGCAGCGCTTCGGCAACCAGGACACCGACGGCTCGCGCTCGCTGCGCCACTTCTTCCAGCATTTCCGCCATGCCGGCGCCGCCGCACGGCTGATGCTGATCGAGGCCGCGGCCAAGCAGTGGGGCGTGCCGGCCTCCGAGGTGACGGCGTCCAACCACACCCTCACGCACGCCAAGTCGAAGCGCAGCCTCGGCTACGGCGCCGTGGCGCAGGCGGCCTCCGAGTTGCCGGTGCCCACGAACGTCACGCTGAAGAACCCGAAGGATTTCCGGTACATCGGCACCGGCAAGATCGGGCTGATCGACAATT
Organism: Methylobacterium sp. WL64; assembly: GCF_008039945.1. Lineage (NCBI taxonomy): Bacteria > Pseudomonadati > Pseudomonadota > Alphaproteobacteria > Hyphomicrobiales > Methylobacteriaceae > Methylobacterium > Methylobacterium sp. WL64. The sequence continues at coordinate 5,427 of NZ_VRVA01000157.1, read as the reverse complement.
TCGACATCACCACGGGCCGGGCCATCTACGGCCTCGACACCAAGCTCGACGGGATGCTGTACGCCGTTGTGGCCCGGCCGGCGGTCTACGGCGGCAAGGTCACGTCCTACGACGACAGCGAGGCCAAGAAAGTCCCGGGCGTCGTCAAGATCTTCAAGATCGACGGCGGCGAGATCCCGAGCGAGTTCATGCCGCTCGGCGGCGTCGCGGTGGTCGCCAAGAACACCTGGGCCGCCATGAAGGCGCGCGACGCGCTGAAGATCACCTGGGATGACGGCCCGAACGCCGGCTACGACACCGACGTGTTCCGCAAGGAGCTCGAGGCCGCCGCGCGCAAGCCCGGCAAGGTGGTGCGCAACCAGGGCGACGTCGACGGCGCGATGGCCAAGGCCAAGACCAAGGTCGAGGCCGAGTACTTCGTGCCCCACCTGGTCCAGGCCCCGATGGAGCCCCCGGCCGCCGTGGCCCGGGTGAAGGACGGCTTCTGCGAGGCCTGGGCGTGCACGCAGGGTCCGCAGGCCGCCAACGACCGCCTGATGAAGGCGCTCAAGCTGCCCGACGACAAGGTCAAGGTGAACGTCACGCTGCTCGGCGGCGGCTTCGGGCGCAAGTCCAAGCCGGATTACGTGGTCGAGGCCGCCCTGTGCTCGCAGGCGGTGGACGGCGCGCCGGTCAAGCTCGCCTGGACCCGCGAGGACGACATCCACCACGGCTACTACCACACCATCTCGGTGGAGCGCCTGGAGGCCGGCCTCGACGACAAGGGCATGCCGGTGGCCTGGCTGCACCGCTCGGTGGCGCCGACGATCGGCTCGATCTTCGCGCCCGATCCGAAGCACGAGCTGCCGTTCGAGCTCGGGATGGGTCTGGTGAACACCCCGTTCAACCTGCCCAACGCCCGAATGGAAAACCCGGAGGCCGCCGCCCACGTCCGGATCGGCTGGTTCCGCTCGGTCTCGAACATCCCGCACGCCTTCGCGATCCAGTCCTTCGTGTCGGAGCTGGCGCATGCCGCCGGCCGCGACCCGAAGGAGTACCTGCTGGACCTGATCGGCCCGGCCCGGACAATCGACCCGACCTCGATCGGCGACGTCTGGAACCACGGCGAGGACCCGAAGCTCTACCCAATCGACACCGGCCGCCTGCGCGGCGTGATCGAGGCTGCCGCCAAGGGCGCCGGCTGGGGGCGGCAGATGCCCAAGGGCCGCGGCCTCGGCATCGCCGGCCACTACAGCTTCGTCACCTACACGTCGGTGGCGGCTGAGGTGGAGGTCGACGACAAGGGCCAGGTGAAGGTGCACGCCATCGACATCGCGGTCGATTGCGGTCCGCAGGTGAACCCGGAGCGCATCCGGTCGCAGATGGAAGGCGCGGTGGTCATGGGGATGGGGCTCGCCCTCACCTCCGAGATCACCTTCAAGCAGGGCCGGGCCGTGCAGAACAACTTCGACGGCTACGAGATCATCCGGATCGACGCCGCCCCGAAGGTGGTCCGCGTGCACCTGGTGCCGACCGGCTCCTATGACGGCCCGCTCGGCGGCGTCGGCGAACCCGGCGTGCCGCCGGTGGCGCCCGCCATCGCCAACGCGGTCTTCGCCGCCACCGGCCGGCGCGTGCGGCAATTGCCGATCCGCGACCAGCTCAGCGCCTGAACCGCATTCCACCGCGACGCGTTGGGGGACCGGGGACCTGATCCCCGGCCCCCCGCCATGAGAGAGTTCGACACGATGATGCGTCCCGCCATCTTCACGGTTTCCGTCACGGTGCCGCTGGCCCTGGTCCTGATGGCGGCCCCGGTCCTCGCCTCGCCCTGCTCGGACAAGATCGACGCCCTGTCGAAGCGTGTCACCGCGGAGGCGACCGCCTCGATCTCGGCCTCCACCAGCGGCCAGGGCAACGCCGCCAAGCGCGGCGGCGAGGGCGTGACCGGCACCGAGGGCCAGCGCGCCAACGAATCCCCGCAGGCCCCCCCGGAGAAGTCGGCCCAGGCCGGCGAGGGCGCGGATGCCGCCCAGCAGGCCAAAGTCGCGTTGGACGAGGCGCGCACCGCCGATTCCAAGGGCGACGCGAAGGGCTGCGAGGCCGGCGTGGCCCGGGCCGAGAGCCAGCTGAAGAAGGCGCCCTGAGGCGTCGGTCGCGGTACCGGGCCGGCGATCACGCGGGCCCGACACCGCGACCGCGCCAACCCATCGTTCCGAGTTGCAGCTTTCGGCGGACCCGTCGTTCCCGGATCCGTTACGTCCGAACGATGGTCTGCACCGTCATTCCGAGGCGCCGGAGGCGTCCCGGGATGACCGGGCGGGGCGGCTCGGATCATTCCTCCGGTCGGGGGACTGAAACCGAGCTTCCGCGTCCGGCGCGGCGTCGCCGCCCGGGCGGACGCCGCGAAACGCAGACGGGGATCGTGCCAACTCCGGCGGCGGTTTCGCTCGTCTCGGAGGGGTCGGTCCCCGGCGGCCGGCGGTCGGGGCGGCGCAACGCCCGCCCCGCGATGCGGCCTCAGGCGGCCGCGGCGGCGAGCGCGTGGGGGTTGCCGTTCAGGCCGGCGCAGAGATCGTCGATCTCGGCGAGGTCGAGGGCGTCCCCGGCCCGGCCCGCGATGGTGTCGATCAGGTCGTCCTGGCGGGGGTCGAACGGATGTCCCTGCATCCGGTAGAACTGGTAATAGCGCAAAGCCGCCAGGACGGTGTCACGCTCGCGGTCGGTTACGATGAAGTGCTGCATGGGTCTTCGTCTTCCCCTTGTGGCTTCAACGAACGCCCGGGCGGGCCGCGACGCCGAACCCGAGCTTGACCGTTGTAACCGGTGGGCAACGACCCGAACAGTTCTTGACAGCTCGCGCGGATGTGATTCGCATCATTTAAGATTTTGGTCCTCGCCCCGGAAACCCGGTCGCGAATCGAAAAGCCGTTCGCCGGCAACGCCTTGCGGCCGGCGTGACCGTTACAGCCCGAGATCGGCCAGGTAGCGGGGCAGGACCGTGCTCGCCGGCCCGTAGCGCGCGTCGTCGAACGCGTCGGCGTTGTCCGAGGGGTCCAGGTTGATTTCGCAGGTGGGAATCGTCAGGGCCCGGGCCTGCCGCACGTACCCGGCCGCCGGGTAGACCGCCCCCGAGGTGCCCACGGCCACGAACAGGTCGGCCGCGGCCAAGGCCGCCTCGATCGCGTCGCGGTGCATCGGCATCTCGCCGAACCAGACGATGTCCGGCCGCATCCGGCCCGCCGTCCCGCAGGCCGGGCAGGACGACGCCCGGTTCAGGTCGTCGCGCCAGGGCGTGACCGTCCCGCACGCGGTGCAGCGGGCCTTGAGCAGCTCGCCGTGCATGTGGACCACCGCGCGCGAACCCGCCCGCTCGTGCAGGTCGTCGACGTTCTGCGTGCACAGGAACAGGCGTCCGCCTCGCTCGGCGAGCCGCGCCTCGGCCTCGGCCAGGGCCATATGCGCCGCGTTGGGCGCGGCCGCGACCACGCCCCGGCGGCGATGGTCGTAGAAGTTGAGCACCGTGTCGGGATCGGCGGCATAGGCCTCCGGGGTGGCGAGCCTCATCGGGTCGAACCGCGCCCAGATCCCGCCGCGGTCGCGGAACGTGCCCAGCCCGCTCTCGGCCGACACGCCCGCCCCGGTCAGCACGAAGATGTTTCTGGGGGCGCTCATGCGGCGTGCTCCAGGGAATGGCCGGATCGGTCCGCAGGTTGGCTGCGCGGTTTCTTTCGCGGGTTTCGCAAGAGGGCGATCCTGCCGCTCGCTTCACCGCGTGGGAGACACGAAATGTCCGATGTTGCGTTGCTGGTCATCGACGTCCAGGAATCCTTCCGTCACCGGCCGTTCTGGAGCGAGGCGGACGTGCCGCTCTTCACCGAACGCCTCCAGGCGCTGATCGACGGCGCGGCGGCGCGCCGCATTCCGGTGCTGCAGGTGTTCCACGTCGCGGAAACGGGTCCGTTTGCGGTCGAGTGCGGCCATGTCCGCACCCTCGAGCCCATCGTGATCGCGCCGGCGGCCATGTTCCACAAGCGCCGGCACAGCGCGCTGGTCGATACGGGTCTCGCGGGCTGGCTGACGCAGCGCGGCATCCGCCGCCTGATCGTGTCGGGGATCCGCACCGAGCAATGCTGCGAGACCACCACCCGCCACGCCTCCGACAGCGGCTGGCAGGTGGATTACGTCACCGAGGCGACGCTGACCTTCGCGATGACCCATCCTGACGGCCGCAGCTTCAGCCCGGACGACATCAAGGCCCGCACCGAGCTGGTCCTGGTGGACCGCTTCGCCCGCATCGCCACGGTGTCGCAGGCGCTCGCCGGCCGGGACCTGCCGGTCGCCGCATGAGCGAGGCGGCGCGGCGCAGCATCCCGGTCCTGGTGGTCCTGCCGCCGCGCACCCTGCTGCTCGATCTCGCCGGCCCGGTCGAGGTGCTGCGGATCGCCGGGGCGGTGCAGGAGCGGGTCGCCTTCGCGGTCCGCTACGTGGCGCCGGATCCGTACACCCGCTGCTCGATCGGGCTGGCTCTGAGCGGCGCGGAGCCGCTGCCGGAGGCGATCGCGCCGGGCACCGTGGTGCTCCTGCCCGGCGCGTCGTCCCGGGTGCTCGGCTGCGAGGCCGACCCGGACGACGCGGCGGCCGAAGCCCGGATCGTCGACTGGCTGCGCGGCGCGGTCCGGCCGGGCCACACCCTGGTCACGGTGTGCGAGGGCACGCTGATGGCCGCCCGCGCCGGGCTGTTCGACGGCTATGCCTGCACCACCCATCACGCGAGCTGCGCCCGGCTCGCCGCCCTGGCGCCCCGGGCGCGGGTGCTGGAGAACCGGCTGTTCGTGCAGGACCGGGATCGGTTCAGCAGCGCCGGCGTCACGGCGGGCGTCGACCTGATGCTCCACCTCGTCGCCGACTGGGCCGGCCCTGCCGCCGCGCTGGCGGCGGCCCGGACCCTGGTCGTCTACATGCGGCGCGGGCCCGACGACCCACAGCTCTCGCCCTGGCTGGAAGGCCGCAGCCATCTGCATCCGGTGGTGCACCGCGCCCAGGACGCGATCGCGGCCGAGCCGGCGCGCGACTGGTCCCCCGAGATCTTGGGCCGCCTCGCCGGGGCGAGCCCGCGCAACCTCGCCCGGCTGTTCCGGCTCCATGCCGGCATGACGGTGACCGACGCTGTCAACCGCGCCCGGATCGCGCTGGCCCGGGACCTGATCGCCCAGACCGACCTCGCCCTGGAGCAGATCGCCGACCGCGTGGGCTTCGGCTCCGCCCGGCATATGCGGCGGGTGTGGGGCCGGTTCCACGCGGCCGCCCCCTCGAGCCTCAGCTCGACTTTGGCCAATTAGGCGGCTTGGCAGAGAGCGTAGGCCCAGGGTGGCGGCAGACGGAACCGAGGTTTCCTGCGGTCGCGTTTGCGACGTGACGTCGATAAACCCTCCTCGCGCCAGATCG
>NZ_VRVA01000156.1:0-9785 GCF_008039945.1 Methylobacterium sp. WL64 | reverse complement strand
GGCTTGGGGCGAAGGGGCTTGACGGCCGGGGCCCGGCCCCGGTTTCGTCGCGCGCTGGGCAGGCCCCTATCGGGCCTCGGGCAGAGCAGGGGGCAGGGCCGATGAGCGTCGTCGAACTCGGACGGTTCATGGACGATCTCGCGGAGGCGTCCGGCCAGGCGATCCTGCCGTTCTTCCGCGCCGCGTTCGGCCTCGACGACAAGGCGCGGGGCGGCGCACCGTTCGATCCGGTCACCGAGGCCGACCGCGCGGCCGAGACCGTGCTCCGCCGGATGATCGCCCAGACCTTCCCGGGCCACGGCATCCTGGGCGAAGAGTTCGGCTCCGAGCGCACCGACGCCGAGTGCGTCTGGGTGCTCGACCCGATCGACGGGACCCGCGCCTTCATCGGCGGCCTGCCGACCTGGGGCACGCTGATCGGGCTCACGCGCAACGGCGTGCCGGTGCGCGGGCTGATGCACCAGCCCTATCTCGGCGAGCGCTTCACCGGCGACGGCCGTAACGCCCGCCTGCGCGGCCCCGCCGGCGAGCGCACCCTGCGCGGTCGCCGCTGCGGAGAACTCAGCCAGGCCATCCTGGCCACCACCGACCCGCGCCTGTTCGCGGGCGGCGAGGAGGCCGACCGCTTCCGCGATCTGGAGGGCCGCGTGCGGATGTCCCGCTACGGCACCGATTGCTACGCCTACTGCATGCTCGCCGCCGGCCAGATCGACCTCGTGGTCGAGGCCGGCCTGAAGCCCTACGACATCGTCGCGCTGATCCCGATCGTCGAGGGCGCGGGCGGACGCGTCACAGCCTGGGACGGCGGCTCGGCCGCAGGCGGCGGGCGCGTCGTGGCGGCGGCCGACCCACGCCTCCACGAGGCCGCGCTGAGGGTGCTGAACCCGTGACGCAGCGCCGTTCCGCGGAGGACCGCGACCGTGGGAGCCGGTCCGCGTGCTGTTGAACGCGCTCGTCCTGCTGGCGGCCCTCGTGCCGGCGCTCATGCCGGCCGTGGAGGATCGCGCGGCCGCGCTGCTGGCCGCCGCGCCGCCGATGGCCGCGGCACCGGCCGAGGCCGCCCCGCCGCGCTTCGATCCCGCCACCCGGTCGGTATCCAACTGGCACGCGCAGGCCGGCGACAACCTGCTGCCGCGGTCCCTGGCGCTGACGGCCCGGCTCGCAGAGAACCCGCCCTACGTCGCCCGCTGCGTCCGGCTCAACAACGGCTGGTGCATCAAGTCCGCCCGCTGGTCGGGGGAGATCGGGGCCGATACCGAGGGCCACACCGCCTTCGCCACGATGGCGGACGGGGCAGACGCCGCCGCGAGCCTGCTGCGCCGCTACGTCCGCGATTACAACCGGCGCAACGCCCTCGCCATCGTGCGCCGCTGGGCGCCTTCCGAGTGCCGGGTCGCGATGCCGAGTCGGACGGGCAGGGGGGTCGCGACCGGGGTCGCCACGCCGGCGGTCTCGGCGACCCTGGCACCCCGGGGACTGGGCCGGACCCTGCGTGCCCGGTTCCTGGCCTCCCACCGGCCGGGCGGCGTGGCCCGGGGCCGGGCCAAGGCCCTGCGGGTGCAGCCCTGGTCGCCGCTCGCCCGGATGGCGGGGAAGGCCGGCGCTCGGCTGCCCGCCCCCCGCGTGTCCCGGGTCGCAACGCTCCAGCCGGTGCCCGACATCGCCGCCGGCATCGCGTCCCCGACGGTACCGGCGCTTGCCCGCGGCGCCGCGGATCCGGCCGCGCTCCTCGACCGCAAGGTCCCGAGCCCGGACCGGATGGTCGCGGAATCGGCGCTCCTGCCCGCCATCGCCTCCGGGCTGCCCCTGCTCGACCTGCGCCTGCCGGCTCCGCTCTGCACGGGCGACGAGGTTCGGATCCAGGCCTATGCCGCGAAGATCAGCGGCAGCGTCGGGCTGAAGCCGACCGACGACCTCGACCTGTTCGGGCCGGACGGCGAGCCGCGACCGAATCTGGGGCCGGTGATGCTGGCGATGTCGGCCGTGGAACTCGGCACGCTCCGGGCAGGTCCCGACCTGGTCAACGCGGCCATCGCCCGTCTGAAGCCGGTCACGCCCGCCGCCAACGCGACGACACCGTAACCGCAAGCCTTGCGGTTCGGCTGCAATCGCGCCACCTGTGCGCGGCCAGTTTCCCTCGATCACGAGCCCGCCCGTGCCCCTGACCGACCTTGCCGCACGCGCCGGCTCGGCCGTCAAAGCCTTCGCCGAAGCCTCGCACGACCTGCTGATCCAGCCGACCTTGCGGCTCGGGGTCACCGGGCTCGCGCGGTCCGGCAAGACCGTGTTCACCACGGCGCTGATCCACCACCTCGTGGAGGCGCACGCGCTGCCGGCGTTCGCGCCCGCGCAGGAGGGCCGCCTCCGCCGCGCCCGGCTGGTGCCGCAGCCCGACGACGACGTGCCGCGCTTCCCCTACGAGGAGCATTTCGGCACCCTCACGGAGGCCCGGCGCTGGCCGCGCTCCACCGACAGGATCAGCCAGTTCCGCCTGGAGATCGCCTACGAGCGCGCCGCAGGCTGGCGCAGCGGGCCGGCGACCCTGATGCTCGACGTGGTCGATTACCCCGGCGAATGGCTGCTCGACCTCGCGCTGATCGAGACCGGCTACACCGCCTGGTCCCGGGCCACGATCAACGGCACCCGCCGGCCGGGCCGGACCGCGGTGGCGGCGCCGTGGCTCGAGGCGCTCAAGGGCTTCGATCCGCACGGCCCCCTCGACGAAGTCGCGGCCGAGCGCGCCAGCGACGCGTTCAAGGCTTATCTGGCGGCCCTGCGCGCCGGCCCGGAATCGGTCGCCACGACGCCGCCGGGGCGCTTCCTGATGCCCGGCGACCTCGCGGGCTCGCCGGCGCTGACCTTCGCGCCGCTCGATAATCTCACCGGCAGCATCCCCCCGGACAGCCTGGCCGGGCTGATGGAGCGACGCTTCGAAGCCTACAAGGCCAAGGTCGTCACCCCGTTCTTCCGCGACCATTTCCAGCGGGTCGACCGGCAGATCGTGCTGGTGGACGTGCTCGCCGCCGTCGATGCCGGGGCCACCGCCCTGGCGGAGCTGGAGGAGGCGCTGGACGCGGTGCTGCTCAGCCTCAACATCGGGCGCAACACGGTGCTGTCGAAGCTGTTCGCGCCCCGGGCCGACCGGGTTCTGTTCGCCGCCACCAAGGCCGACCACCTCCACCAGACCAGCCACGACCGGCTCGACGCGCTGCTGCGCCTGCTGGTCTCCCGCTCCATGCGGCGGACCGAGGCCGCGGGCGCCCGGGTCGGCACCGTGGCGCTCGCCTCCGTGCGCGCCACCCGCGAGACCACGGTTCATGACGGCTCCGAGGTTCTCCGCGCGGTCGCGGGCACGCCCGAGGCCGGCGAGACGGTGGGCGACGAGGTCTTCGACGGCAACAGCGAGGCCGCCGTGTTCCCGGGCGAACTCCCCGCCCGCGCGGAAGCGGTGCTGGAGGGCGCCGTCGCCCCCGGGTCGCTCCGCTTCCCCCGCTTCCGCCCGCCGCTGATCCGCCCGGACGGCCTCGGCCGCGCCGGCCACCTGCCGCAGATCCGGCTGGACCGGGCGATGCAGTTTCTGATCGGTGACAGGCTCGGGTGATGATGGAGCGGATGGGTGCCCAGGATGGCGTCGCGGTCGTGAGCCGGTCGGCGCGTATTTCGATCGCCCTGGGCGGCGCGCGCGACCGATGGGCGGGTCCGCGTTCGCGCGCATGTCGCCGGGCTCATACGGCGTCGGGCACGATGCAGGTCCCCTCTCCCGTACGGGAGATGGGGCACGTCGCGGCCAGCGCCAAACGATGTGCGAACAGCGTCCTTGCCGAAGGGGCAAACCCTAACACAATCCGCCCCCTCAGGAGGCCGTAAGCCATGTCCTCAGGCCAGAAACCCCGGGCCTTCCGGATCAATCCCGAGCCGCCGCCGGGGCCGGGCGTGGCCACGATGCCGCTCGCGCCCCGGCCGGAACAGGCCCGGATCGTCGAGGAGCCGTTCGAGATCGTCGACGCGGCCGACGGCGTCGCGGTGCCGGTTGCGCCGCGCCGGGGCTCGCCCTGGGGGGCGCTGTTCCTGACCGCGGCGGGGGGATTGGTCTCGCTGGGGATCGGCCTGTCGATCGAGCGGATGATCGCCGACCTGTTCCAGGCCGCGCCTTGGCTCGGCTGGGTGGCGCTCGCCCTGCTCGGGCTGGCCGGTCTGGCGCTCCTGGCGATCGTCGTCCGGGAGCTGGCCGGCCTGCGGCGCGAGCGGAAGATCGAGCGCCTGCGCCAATCGGCCATCGACGCGCTCGGCAGCCGCGACCATACCGGCGCGCAGGCGGTGGTGCAGGCGCTCTCGACCTTTTACGCCGATCGCGAATCCCTGGCGCCCGGCCGCGCCCGGATCGACGCCGCCGCCGACGCGATCCTCGACGTGGACGACCGGATCGGGCTGGCCGAGCACGAGTTGCTGGCGGGTCTCGACCGGCAGGCGCGTAACGCCATCGCGGCGGCGGCCAAGCAGGTCTCGGCGGTCACGGCGCTGAGCCCGCGGGCGATCGTCGACGTGGCGTTCGTAGTCTTCGCCGCCGTGCGGCTGCTGCGCCGGATCGCCGCCATCTACGGCGGACGCCCGGGATTCCTGGGCTTCCTACGGCTGGCGCGGGCGGCGGTCGCGCATCTCACCATCACGGGCGGGATGGCGGTGGGCGAGAGCGTGATGCAGCAGGTGCTGGGGCTCGGGATCGCGGCCCGGGTCTCGGCCAAGCTGGGGGAGGGCGTGCTGAACGGGCTGATGACCGCCCGGTTCGGGCTGGCCGCCCTCAACGTCTGCCGGCCGCTGCCGTTCGTGCGCGAAGCGCCGCCGCGCCTGGCCGACGTAGCGGGCGAATTGCTGCGCTCGGCAGAGCCCGAATCGAAATAGGCCGACGCGGCTACTTCGCGGCGGCCGTGGCGGCGCGGCGGTTGGCGATGCGCGTGAACATGTTGCCGGTGTAGTCGGCCACCTTCGGCTTTTCGACTTCGCCGACCTTCGCCTCGAACGCCTCGATGCGCTTCAGGAGCGCGGCGTCGTTGAACAGCGAGCTGTTGAAGTTGATGTGGGCCCGCTGCCCGAGGGCGGCCTGGACCACGTCGAGTCGTTCCAGAAGCTCTTTACGCGTCACGGTGCTCTCCAGGGGCGCCTTCGGGGCGAAGGTCCGCCCAAGCCGACACTGGAGGCCGCGAGGGTAAATGGCGCGTTAACGCGCCGCGCAGCGCCTACAGCCCTTTCATGAACCCGGCGAGCCGCATCAGCCCCTCGGGCCACGGCCCGTGGCCGCTCGCGACGTTGATGTGCCCCGATTCGCCGGCATCGACCGTGAGGGAACCCCAGGCATGGGCGAAGTCGTCGGCGCGCGCGTAGGTGCAATACGGGTCGGTGCGGCTCGCGACCAGGAGCGACGGGAAGGGCAGGGGGTCCCGGGGTACCGGCGCGAAGGTGCGCACGGAATCGGGCAGGTCGGGCGCCTCCTCGACGTCCGGGCAGGCCACGAACAGGGCGCCGCGCACGATTCCCGGCGCGAAACGCGGCGCCGCCTCGACGCAGGCCACGACCCCGAGGCTGTGGGCGATCAGGATCACCGGACGGGTCGCGGCCGCGACGGCCTCGGCGATCCGTCCGCACCAGGCCTCCGGGGTCGGCGCGTGCCAATCGTCCTGGGCGACCACGCGGGCGGTGGCGAGCCGGCCGGCCCAGCGGGCCTGCCAATGGTCCTCGTCGGAGCCTCCGAGCCCCGGGACGATGAGGATGTCGCAATCGGCCGTCTTCATGCCGGCTGCCTAGCGCATGATGCGGGAAAGTGAAATCCGGATCTCCGAGATCATCATGCCCGAACAAGGCGCTAGCCCGGTCCGGCGACGCCGCCGAGATCCGCCGTCACTCCGCCGCGATGGCGGCCCGGGCCGGGTCGGTGATGTGGCGGGCGATCTGCGTGGAGGCGTGGTTCTTCGCCTTGGCCTCGATCTCGAAATCGGCCCAGACGAGGTGGCGGGCGACGAGGTCGTTCACGGCCCGGTTCCACATCATGTCGGAATGGGCGGCGAGATCCCGGACCGCGTGGCCGGCCGCGCGCAAAGCCGGGAAATCGGGCAGGGCGTCCGGGTCGCAATCGGCCGAGACCGCTTCGCGCGAGACGCTGATATGTGCCAGCGGCCGCACCCCGCGCCAGGAGTCCCGCACCCGGGCGATCCGGGGATCGTCGGGTTCGAGATATTCGCCGCCGCTCTGCACCCAGTGATGGTGCAGGTCGAGCACCACCGGCACGACGTCGGCGAGTTGCAGCACCGCCTCGACCCCGAAGACGTTCTCGTCGTTCTCGACGGTGAGGAGGTCGCGCGCCACCTGGCTTGCCCGGGGCAGGGTCTCGCGGAAGCCCGCGACGCCCGGGTCGCCGGCCCCGACATGGATGTTGATGTGGGCGCCGTGGGGATGCCAGCCGCCCCCGTAGCCCATGCGGTCGAAGATCTCGGCGTGATAGTCGAGTTCCGACAGACCGTTGGCGATGGCCGCCGGGTTGCGGCTCGCCAGCAGGCAGAACGGGCCCGGGTGGAAGCTCAGGCGCACGCCGAGCCGGCGCGCCAGCGCCCCGGCCTCCGCCAGCCCCCGCTGGACCAGGGCCTCCATCTCGGGCTCCGCGTAGATCGCCCGGGCGATCGCGTGGGTGTAGCCCGGCAGGACGTTGCTCGCCATCCGCAGCAGGCGCTCGATCGGCGGCCGGGCCCCGACCCAGGCGATCTGGCGGGCCAGCGCGTCCAGATTGTGGGCGACGAGCCCGGCGAGCTTCGCCCGCCGGGCGGCGGGCTCCAGCTTGGTGAGATGCGCCATGGTCACGCTGGTCAGGTTCATGTGGAGCGTGGCCTCCCGCTCCGCCTTGAGGGTGGCGTGGGTGCCGGGCGGCTCGTCCAGGACGAACTTGCAGCAGAATCCGAGGCGTGGCTGATCGCGCATAGGATGCACAACGCGCGTCGCAGCCGCGCGTGCCCGAAAACGCGTGCGGAACGGCCGCGCTTCGCCGACGTTTGAGCCTTCGAGCGCGGCAGTTCCGCGCGGAACGTCCGTCTCGTACAGCCATGCGCGCGTCGCCTCCCCGCCCGGGTCCGGAGCCGGATACCGGCTCGGTCCTCTGGATCCTGATGCTGGGCTCGGCCCTGGTGGCGCTCGCTGCGACGCCGGCCCGGCGCCGCACGCAGGCCCTGTCCGAGACCCCGGAGCCGCAGGCCGAACCGCTGCACGTCGACCCGGCCCCACCTGTGCGCAACACGGCGATCAATGTCGGCGCACGCTCGATCGTGGGCCGCGCCGCGCAGCTCACGGCGGCGACCCAGCCCGAGCGTGGACGCGCCGCCGACAGCCCCGCCGAGATGACGGGCGCCGGCTGGAAGGACATCGCGGTCCGGGTCTACCTGGAGTTCAACAAGGACCGGGTGCTGGCCGTGGCCGCCGGGGTGACCTTCTACACCCTGCTGTCGCTGTTCCCGGCGATCGCGGCGCTGGTCACCTGCTACGGCCTGTTCGCGGACGTCAACGCGATCAACGAGCACCTGGCGCAGCTGCACGCCGTACTGCCGACCGGCGCGGTGGAGCTGATCGGCGACCAGATCAAGCGCATCGCCGCCAAGGGCAGCAGCTCCCTCAGCGTCACGTTCTTCACCAGCCTGCTGCTGTCGCTCTGGAGCGCCAACGCCGCCATGAAGGCGATGTTCGATGCCCTGAACGTGGTCTACGAGGAGGAGGAGAAGCGCAACTTCCTCTGGCTCAACATCCGCTCGCTGACCTTCACGGTGGGCGCGCTGCTGTTCATCATCATCGCGCTCAACGCGATCGTGGTGGTTCCGATCGTGCTGAACTTCCTCGGCCTCGGCTCGGGTGCCTGGCTGCTCGCGGCCCTGCGCTGGCCGGCGGTGCTGCTGGTGCTGCTCGCCGGGCTCTCGGTGCTCTACCGCTTCGGCCCGAGCCGGGAACACGCCCGCTGGCGCTGGGTCGGCGTCGGCAGCGTGGTGGCGGGGCTGCTCTGGCTGATCGCGTCCCTGCTGTTCTCCTGGTACGTCGCCAGCTTCGGCACCTACAACGAGACCTACGGCTCGCTGGGGGCGGTGATCGGCTTCATGACCTGGATCTGGATCTCGTCGACCATCGTGCTGCTCGGCGGCGAGATCAACGCCGAGCTCGAGCACCAGACCGGCCGCGACACCACCACGGGGGCGCCCCTGCCGCTCGGACACCGCCGGGCCCGGATGGCCGACACCGTGGGGGCGGCGGCGTAGGACGCGGCCGTAAAGCGGGACCGTGAGCGACAGGTTGCCGCCGGTGCAGCCGTTTTCGGGGTGGCAGGACTGCCGGGCCCCGGGCACGATGCCTATATCGCCCGGCGAACAGGGAGATCTTCATGGCCGATACCGCGACGACCAGCCCGGAGGCCCGCAGCGAGGCCGAGTGGCGGGCGACGCTCACGCCCGAGCAGTACCGGGTGCTGCGCGAGCACGGCACCGAGCGCGCCGGCACGAGCTGCCTGCTGGCCGAGAAGCGGCCCGGCACGTTCACCTGCGTCGGGTGCGGACAGCCGCTGTTCGAGCAGGGCACCAAGTTCGAGTCCGGCAGCGGCTGGCCGAGCTTCTTCGAGCCGCTGGAGGGCGCCGTCGAAACCACCGTGGACCGCAGCCACTGGATGGTCCGGACCGAGGTTCATTGCGCCCGCTGCAAGGGCCATCTCGGCCACGTCTTCGACGACGGCCCCGCCCCCACGGGCCTGCGCTACTGCATGAACGGCGCCGCCATGACCTTCGAGCCGGCGGCCTGAGCCGGGCCGGCCCGGGATTAACCCGGGTTGGAAAATCCATACCGAAAGACGGGATATCGGGGACAGGCCCGGAATTGGGGGAATCGCAACCCCATTCCGGACTTGATTTCGTCGTGTTTTTGCTTAGCGCTTAACCGTCTCATGTTGTCGCCGTCCGGTATTGGCGATGGATGCGGTTGAGGGAGAGCCAATACGGCGTTGCGGCTGAGCTTTTACGCCGTGCCGGCCGGCTCGACTTACCAGATCGATCCGGGCCGGCGGCCCTGAGGGCAGTCCGCCGGATCGGCGCACCGCCGACGAAGCGGGAGGGGTTTTGAGTTCATGAGCACCATTCGCCGATTCCTGGTCGCGCCATCCCTGGTCCGCCTGATCCGCAAGGAACGGGGCGGCGCCCGGATCACCGAGGGCCACTTCGTCGCCCAGGGCGGCCGCAGCTCCTACGTGCGCGTCGACGGCCAGATCTGCCAGCTGGTGCTGGTGAACAAGGGCGCCGACGGCATCCCGGCCGAGGAGCGGACCGATGTGCCGCGCGCCCACGGCGACGCGCTGCTGGATGTCTGCCCCGGCAAGGCCGCCTACGACCGCACCGTGCTGACGCTCGGCGGGCGCGAGGTCACGATCGACCGGTACGTCACGCCGGGCAATCTCGACCTGATCAGCGTCGCCTTCGACAATGACGGCGACGCGGGTGCCTTCCAGACCCCGAACTGGTTCGGACGCGAGGTCAGCAGCGAGCCGGCCTACGAGCGCCAGGCTCTGGCCATCCAGGGCGTGCCGGCCGGCGAGGAGGTGCCGCTGAGCAACGCGGCGCTCGACGCCGTGCTCGATATGATCGAGCCGCGTTTCGGCTTCGGCCGCTACGGCAGCAACGCGCGCGGCAGCGAGACGTCGGACGACGGCGCGATGAGCGCCATGCGCCGCATCGTGACGCCTGCGGCCGCCGCACCGGCGGCCGCAGGCGTCACGATGCGGC
>NZ_VRVA01000155.1:0-10017 GCF_008039945.1 Methylobacterium sp. WL64 | reverse complement strand
CGCTCGCGCGCCTCGGCCGCGGCCCGGGCCGCCTCGGCCTGGGCGAGCTGATCCTGCGCGCGGGCCTGCCGGCGGCCGAGCAGCACCAGCGCGAGCAGGCCGAGATCGAGCAGGAACGCCGCCACCCCCACGATGGTCGCCTGCTGGTGCGCGGCCGCCAGGCAGGCCTCCGCGGTGCGGCTGATGCTGAGGACCAGCGGGTAGTTCTTCAGGGCGTGGGCGGCGATGAGCCGATCCTGGCCGTCGATCGGGCTGACGGTTCGCAGGACGCCGCCCTGCGCGGCCCGGGCGGTGATCAGGGATGCGCCGGCGCTGGGGAAGATCCGGCCGATCGTCCCCTCGCGGTGCGGGTGCCGGACCAGCAGCATGCCGTCGTTGCGGAACAACGACACCACGGCGTCGTCCGCGGGCGCGATCTGATCGTACAGGCTCTCGAAATAGCTCAGCTCGACCGCGCCCAGGATCAAGCCCAGGAACGTGCCGTCCGGGGCCGCGACCTTCCGGGCGATGTAGATCGTCCAGGCGCCGTCCCCCCGGTTCGGGACCGGGCGGCCGACGTAGCGCTGCAGGGTCGGGTCGGCGGACAGCGCCTTGAAGTAGTCCCGGTCGGCGATGTTGACGGACGGGATCGGCCAGTAGCGGCTGAAGTTCAGCAGCTGTCCGGTCCGGTCCACCAGGGTGATGGCGTTGGCCTGCGGCAGCGCCGCGATCCAGGTCTTCAGCGCCGTGTGCATGGAGGGACGGGACGCCGCCTCGGCATAATGCGCGCCATCGGCGATCCCCGCCTGGCGGAATTCGGCCAGCACGGCGTCCTGGACGAGCTCGATCGCCTGCAGCGCCCGGTCCGCCTGGTCGGCCAGGACCGTGGCGAGGCCGCCGAGGCTGCGCTCGTTGTCGTCGACCGCGCGCGTCTCCAGGTGGGCGATGAACAGCGCGGCCGCGGCCGTGATCACCAGCCCGAGGCCGATGGCCGTCCAGGCGCGCAGATCGCGGGCCTGCCGCCACCGCCGCAGGCGCACATGCCGGGCCGCCCGAGCGAAAAACGGGAAGATTGACTTATAACCCACCAGAACACGCTCGGACTACGCTCTATAACAGGGCTATATTGCCCCCGTTAATGAGTTGTTGTGCCGAAAGCGTAAACCGGAGGACAATCCTGCCATACATCCTTCTCGATGGATGGCCGCCCGCGTCCGCGAACAGGAGGACGCGCAGCGGGAAGTCGGAAGCGGGCGCCTCACCCGGCCGCGCGCAGGACCGGGACCGTCGTCAGCCACGCGCCGGTCTCCGGGCGCTCCGCCATGAGGCGCGTCAGGGCGGCGGCCGGCATCGCCCGTCCGTAGTGGAAGCCCTGGCCGACCTTGCAGCCCAGCGCCCGCAGGACGACCTCCTGGCCCTCGGTCTCGATGCCCTCGGCGACCGTGTCGAGGCCGAGGTCGTTGCTCATCCGGATGATCGCACGGGTGATCGCGGCATCGTTGGCCTCGGTGAGCAGGTCGCTCACGAAGGTGCGATCGATCTTCAGGGTCGTCAGCGGGAAGCGCTTGAGGCTGCTCAGCGAGGCGTAGCCGGTGCCGAAATCGTCGAACGCGATCCGAACGCCCAGGGCGCGCAGGTCCCGGATCGTCCCGAGGGTGCGGTCGTCGTTCTGCAGCACGACCCGCTCGGTGATCTCCAGCTCCAGCGCCTCCGGCGGGACCCGGTGGCGGGCCAGCGCGTCGGAGACCTCGCGGACGAGGTTTCCCGTCTTGAACTGGGCGGAGAACAGGTTCGCCCCGACCCGGAACGGTGGCAGCCCCTGGTCCCGCCAGGCCGCGATCTGCCGGCAGGCGGCATCCAGCACCCAGGCGCCGACCGGGAGCGCCAGCGGGCTCATCTTGATGGCCGGGAGGAACGTGCCGGGCAGGAGCAGGCCGCGCTCCGGGTGCTGCCAGCGGAGCAGGGCCTCGGCGCCGACGAGCCGGCCGCTCGTGAGGCAGATCTGCGGCTGGTAATGCAGCACCAGCTCGTCGCCGTGCAGGGCGCGCAGCAGCGCGTCCTGGGTGTTGCGCAAGGCTGTCGCGGCATGGCGCATCTCGGAGGCGAACATCCGGGCGGAGCCGCCGCCCTCCTGCTTGGCCCGGTACAGCGCGAAATCGGCGCTGGCCAGCAGCTCCTCGCCGTCGCGGCCGTGCTCGGGGGCGAGGGCGAAGCCGATGCTCGCGCCGGCCCGCAGCACGTGCGTCTCGACCACGACCGGGTCGGCCAGCGCGGCCAGGACCGCGGTGGCGCAGGCGCGCGCCGCCAGGGGGTCGCCGGTGCCGGGCAGCAGCACCACGAACTCGTCGCCGCCCAGGCGCGCCATCACGGCCCGGCGCGGCAGCACCGCCGGGATCCGCACCGCGAGCGCCTGCAGGAGCGCATCGCCGACCGCGTGGCCGAGGCTGTCGTTGATCGCCTTGAACCCGTCGAGATCGACCAGCAGCACCGCGGCCGGCTGGCCGCGCCGGTAGAGGTCGTTCAGCAGGGTTTCGAACCGGCGGCGGTTGGTCAGACCGGTCAGAGCATCCTGGTGGGCGAGGCGGAGCAGGCCGGCCTCACGCCGGCGCCGCTCCGAGATGTCCCGGATGATGGCGCCGAGATTCGGCCCGCCCTCGTCGTGCCAGACCGACAGGGCGATCTCGGCCGGGCATTCCGCACCGTCCTTGCGCCGGACCATCACCTCGATGGTGCGGCCGGCGACCTTGGCCGCGTCGCCCGCGAAGATCCGTTTCAATCCGGCCGTGTGGGCCGCACGCATGCGCTCGGGCACGATCAGATCGAAGGGCTCCCCCAGCATCTCGTCGTGGGTGTAGCCGAACAGCGCGGCGGCGGCCTGGTTGGCGAACCGGATCCGGCCCTCGCGGCTGATCGCCAGCAGCGCCAGCTCGGTGGCGTTGGCGAAGCCCATCATGGACACCCGGGCCAGCTCGCTGCGCCGCAGGGTCATCTGCTGGACCACCAGGGCGGCGAGGTCGGCGAGCGCCCGGCGGTCCCGGGCCGGGAAGTGGCGGCGCGGCACCGTATCGGCCACGCACAGCGCCCCCAGCCGGAAGCCGTCCGCGGTGATCAGCGGGGCGCCGGCGTAGAAGCGGACGAAGGGCGGTCTCACGGCGAGGGGATTGTCGGAGAAGCGCGGATCGCGCCGCGTATCCGGGATGACCAGGAGATCGTCGGACCGGATCGTGTGGGTGCAGAACGAGGCGCCGCGGGCCGTCGGCGCGGGATCGAGACCGACCTGATCGAGGCCCACCTGATCGAGACCGACTTGCGCCTTGATCCATTGATGGTGCTGATCGATCAGCGAGACGTAGGCGATCGGCGCGCGGAACAGCCGTGCCGCCAGCTGGGCGATGGCGTCGAACCGCTCCTCGGGGGCGGTCCCGGCGATCTGGAACGTGCCCAGGGCGTGAAGACGCAGGGTCTCCTGCTCGGCCAGGACGCAGTCCGACGTGGTCGCTGCCGACACCGATTTCGCTCCCGGCCCTTCAGCTCGACCCTCATGGGCGCTGCAGGACACGACTGTAAACAGCGAATCTTATCGTAGGTTTAAATCAGCGGTTGTCGATCTACGGTGATCACCAGCCCGGCCGTAGAAGCAGGGCCGCATGCTGGTATCCATGACATGGCTCCCGGCCGTCTCCGGTCGAGAGCCAGTATCCGGCCGGCCCGTGGCGCGGCGATCCAGTTTGTTTCCGGTCCGATTGCTGCGGGCCGGCTGCGCGAAAGCCTCCCTCTGCGCCGAGCGGCGCGGAGGGAGACCGGGGCTGGCGCTCAGGCGGCCTCGACGGACTTGCGGCTGGTGCTGCGGCCCTTGGCGGGGGCGGACTCGGCCTTCTCGGCCTTGCGGCGGCCGCCGCGGGCCGGCGCGGGCGCCGCGGCAGACTCGACGTCCGGCTCCTTCTCGGATGGCTGGGTGCGGCCGGGCTGGCCGAGACCGAGGCTCTTGGCCAGCGCCGAGCGCTGCGCCGAGTAGTTCGCCGAGGTGGTCGGGTAATCCGCCGGCAGGCCGTACCGCTCGCGGTAGCCCTGCGGATCGAGGCCGTGCTTGGTCAGGTGGCGCTTCAGGGTCTTGTACGACTTGCCGTCGATGAAGCTGACGAGACCATCCGGGCGGATCGACTTGCGGACCTGCGCCGGGGTCGGCCGCTCGACAGTGTCTTCCGCCGCGGTGGAAGGCCCGGAGCCGATCGAATTCAGCGCCTCGTGGATGCTCGCGATCAGCGCGGGCAATTCGGTCGGGGGCAGGGAATTGTTGGCGACATAGGCCGCAACGACGTCCACGGTCCGTTCGATATAGTGCGCTTGGGATGCGGACGCTTCTTCGGACATTCTTGCTTTCCTTGAGTTGGATGTGTGTGGGAATGGCGGCTTACTGCGAGTTAAGACAGCCGCAGGAAAAAGCAAGGTGATCCATACAATTCCATGTGATCGATTGAAAGTTCAGGTCTACATCGGCCGGCCAAGGTTACAGGTTGAAGTTGCATTGGCGCCATTATCCAGGCACTTGCGCGGCGCTATATCCTGGCCTGCGCGACGAATGCTGGCACTGGCTGGAAGCGAGGTTTTCGTTGGTGGGAGAGACCGTTACGGCCAAGGTCAGCAGTTCCCGCGGGGGGTCTTGGCGCGACTTTCCCGGCCGTTGACCGGTCTTGCCGCCGCGCCGCAAAATATTTTTGCAGGATCGCCGATCGCCTGTGGGTTCCGGCACCGTTGAGGGCGGGATCCGGGCTCAGGCGAAGGACTTGCGGGGGTCGAACGCGTCGCGCACTGCTTCGCCGGCAAAGACCAGGAGGCTCAGCATCACGGCGATGACCAGGAATCCGGTGAGACCGAGCCACGGCGCGGTCAGGTTGTCCTTGCCCTGTGCCAGCAGCTCCCCCAGGGAGGGCGAGCCCGGCGGCAGGCCGAAGCCCAGGAAGTCGAGGGAGGTCAGCGTGGTGATCGAGCCGTTCAGGATGAAGGGCAGGAAGGTCAGCGTCGCCACCATGGCGTTGGGCAGCAGGTGGACCGTCATGATGCGCAGGTTCGACAGGCCGAGCGCCCGCGCGGCCCGGACGTATTCGAAGTTCCGCGCCCGCAGGAACTCGGCGCGCACGACGCTGACCAGCGCCACCCACGAGAACAGCAGCATGATCCCGAGCAGGACGAAGAAGCCGGGGGCGATGAAGGCCGAGATGATGATGATCAGGTAGAGGGTCGGTATCCCGCCCCAGACCTCGATGAACCGCTGGAACGCGAGATCGACCCAGCCGCCGAAATAGCCCTGCACGGCCCCGGCCACGACCCCGATCGCCGAGGAGACCGCGGCCAGGATCAGCCCGAACAGCACCGAGATGCGGAACCCGTAGATCACCCGCGCCAGCACGTCCCGGGTGGTGTTGTCGGTGCCGAGCCAGTGCCACGGGATGTCGGCGCAGGTCGCCCCGCCGAGTTTTTCCGCCACCGGCTTGCACTGGGCGTCCGAGAGCATCCAGGTCGGCGGCGACGGCGAGGGTGTCGGCAAATCCTCGTTGATCGTGTCGTAGGAGAACCGGATCGGCGGCCAGAGCGCCCAGCCGTTCTCGGCGATCTCCTTGCGGATCTCGGGCGACCGGAAATCCGTGACCGCCAGGAAGCCGCCGAACGTCTCCTCCGGATAGTCCACCAGCACCGGGACCAGCCACTCGCCCTTGTAGGACAGGACAATCGGGCGGTCGTTGGCGATGAACTCGGCGAACAGGCTGAGGACGAACAGCGCCGCGAAGATCAGGAACGACCAGCAACCGAGGCGGTTGCGGCGGAAGGTGTCGAGCCGGCGCCGGTTGAGCGGCGACAGCCAGCCGCGCCCGCCCGAAACAGGGGCCGGCGCGGGAACGGCCTCATCGGGCCGCAGGACGGTCGGCTGGGCGCCCGGCAACGGCACCGTGACGACCTCGCTCTCACCGGCGCGCGCGGTCTCGTTCATGGCCGCGGACCCTGTGGAACCAGAAGATTCTTGAGGACCGGAAGAGCCTTGCTGTGGCAGAGCAAGGTGCCGGATCCAGACGAGACCGGGCAAGGCGCCGGTCTCGTCCCCCGTGCGGGCGAGGGGGCACGGCGCAGCCGGAACGAGCCGCCGCGTAAAAACCGCAGATCGGACAGCGAGACGGTCACGGAACGGGGGCTACGACCCTTCGACCCTCGTAAACCCCGGACACCACTCAGGCGTCGAGGCGGGTCGCGGTGCCCTCGATCTCGTTCGGGCGGACGCCGCCGGACCGCTCCATCCAGCGGCGCAGCAGGCGGACATTGCGGCGGTTGGCCTTGAAGGCGGCGTCGAACAGGTCGCCCGCCAGGGGGACGACGCCGAGCAGACCGTCGAAGGCGACGTTCAGCCCCATCCGGGCCACCAGCCAGCGGGGGGCGCCCAGGCGCTTGGCCTCGTAGACGATGAACGAGGAGATCACCATGCCGGCCACGTCGCCGATCACTGGCACGAGCCCGATCAACGCGTCGAACCCGACCCGCCGGTTGATCCCCGGGATCACGAAGGCCGTGTCCATGAAATGCGCCAGCGTCTCCAGCCGGGCGAGGCTGGCCTCGCGGTCGAGATCGGCCGACAGGAACGGCGGCAGGCGCGACGACGCGCTGCCGGGAAAGGTGCTGCCGGGAAAGGTCTTGGCGCCGGCGGAGGGGCCGGTCCGGGAAGCCTGGGAGAAATCCATCGTGGGGATCCGTCGGAGAGCCATCACCGTCAACGAGGTGGCCCCCCCGGGGGATCCCCGCAAGCAAAGCGCCTGCGACCATCATGCCGCACCCCCGGCCACGCCGCGCATCCGCGCGAGGGCGGTGTCCAGGGTGGCGTCGGCCTTGACGAAGCACAGGCGCACGAGGCTGCGCACCGAGCCGTCCGGGTAGAACGCGCTCACCGGGATCGCGGCGACGCCGTGGCGGGTGACCAGAGCCTCGCAGAAGGCGACGTCGTCGGCGTAGCCGAGCCCGGTGATGTCGATGTTGAGGAACCATGTGGCCTGCGCCGGCAGGACCCGGAAGCCGAGGTCGCGCAAACCGGAGGCCAGCCGGTCGCGCGAGGCCGCGTAGCCGGCCCGCATGGCCTCGAACCACGGCTCGGGCTTGCCGAGGCCGTACGCCACCGCCTCCTGCAGGTTGGGGGGCGTGGTGAAGGTGAGGAACTGGTGCGCCTTGGCCAGGACCGGCATCAGCCGGGCATCGGCCATCACGAAGCCGACCTTCCAGCCGGTGAGCGAGAAGATCTTTCCCGCCGAGCCGATCTTGACCGTCCGCTCGCGCATCCCGGGCAGCGCCATCAGCGGCCGGTGGCGGGCGCCGTCGAAGACCACGTGCTCCCAGACCTCGTCGCAGATCGCGGTGACGTCGAACCGCGTGCAGTACCGGGCGAGCAGCGCCAGGTCGTCCGGGTCGAACAGGGTCGCGCTGGGGTTCAGCGGATTATTGAGCACCACAACCTTCGTGCGCGGGCCGAACGCGGCGGCCAGCGCCGCCTCGTCGAGCCGGAAGGCCGGCGGCTGCAGGGCCACGATCCGCGGAACGCCGCCCGCCCGCTGCACCAGCGGCAGGTAGGCGTCGTACATCGGCGCGAACAGCACGACCTCGTCGCCGGGCTCGATCAGCGCCAGCAGGGCCCCGGCGAGCGCCTCGGTCGCCCCGGAGGTCACCATCACCTCGGTCTCGGGGTCGAGGGCGAGGTCCTGGTGCCGGGCGTAATGCGCGGCCACGGCCTCGCGCAGGGCCGGCACTCCCATCATCGGCGGATACTGGTTCCAGCCGTCGAGGAGCGCCCGGGCGCCGTGCTCGCGCACGTCCGCGGGGCCGGGATCGTCCGGGAAGCCCTGCCCGAGATTGACCGCGTCGTGGGCCCGGGCGAGCTGCGACATGGTCTCGAACACCGTGGTCGGCAGGGCGGCAAAGACCGGATTCATGCGGTGCGGGACGCCGCTTGGGGCGCAGCAGACAGGCTGGACATCGGCGGGATGTAGCATGGGGTCGGCAGCGTGCGGAATGTGCGCACCCGCACAGACCCATCCATCCGGGCGAACGACGGGGCTGACGAATGTTGACATTCATCAGTCGTAACGTAGGTTCGTCTCACGGCTGGAGCGGCGCTCTCGCCGGCGGGGCTTTGCCCCCTCGCTCCGTCAGCGAGACGCCGCTCCGGTCCTCTTCGAGGGCCATCGATCTCCGGATCGGTGGCCCTTTCGGCATGTGATCGGTCGCGCGATCTGGTAGCGTGCCGGGCCCACCGGATGCGACCATGCGGACGACGCTCGCCCTACGCCTCGCCCTGCTGATCGCCGGCCTGGGCCTCGTCCTCCGGCTCGGCCTGCCGGTGGCGCCCGTGGACGCGCCGTTCCGCGCGGTGCTGAAGGCCTATGCGGCGCCGGACCCGTCCGCCGCGGCGCCCAGCAACACGGCTGAAACCTCCGCGCCCTAGTGACGGCACATTGGCCGGGCATCCGATAGGCCCCGGCGATGGAATATGCCGCAGCCGCCGGACACCGTCCGGCCTGGATAGCCGCGTAGGCCGATGCCACCGTCCGGGCCGCCGAAGCGTAGGCGGCCGGAACATGCGCCATGGGGGCGTGCACAGCGAGGGATAGGGTGCCGTCGGTCGCGCAGGCGTCCGGCATGTGCTCTAGTCAGGCATGAACGAGAGTTCACCGATCCGCACCGACACGGCGCGCGCCTACCAGCCGGGCGAGGCGCCGGCGCGCGACGTCCGCACGCGGCGCTTCCGACCGATCCGCTGGCTCGTGATCCTGGCCCTGCTGGCGGGCGCGGGGGCGATCGGCCACCGCTGGTACGAGGCGCGCACCGAGAAGGCCGCCGAGCCGGCCACGGCCCACAAGGGCGGCGGCCGCGGCGGGCGGCATGGCGGCGGCGACATGGCGCAGGCGGTGGGCGTCGCCCCCGTGACGACCGGCGACATGCCGGTGGTGCTCCAGGGCCTCGGCACCGTGACGCCGCTCGCCACCGTGACGGTGAAGTCGCAGATCAGCGGCTACCTGATGGCGGTGAAGTTCCGCGAGGGCCAGACCGTCAAGGCCGGCGACGAGCTCGCCCTGGTCGATTCCCGGCCCTACGAGGCGCTGCTCGCCCAGTATCAGGGCCAGCTCGCCCGCGACCAAGCGCTGCTGCAGAACTCGAAGCTCGACCTGCAGCGCTACCAGACGCTGAACCGGCAGGATTCGATCTCGAAGCAGAACGTCGACACGCAAGCCGCCCTGGTCAAGCAGAACGAGGGCACCGTGGCGGCCGACCAGGCGCTGGTCGACCAGCAGAAGCTCAACATCGCCTACACCCACATCACCGCGCCGGTGGACGGGCGGGTCGGCCTGCGGCAGGTCGATCAGGGCAACTACATCTCGGCCGCCTCCACGGCGATCGTGGTGGTGACCCAGCTCCACCCGATCTCGGTGATCTTCACCCTGCCGGAGGACGACGTGGCCCGGGTGATGCGCCAGGTGCGGGCGGGAGCCAAGCTCGCGGTGCGCGCCTACGACCGAGGCGACGCCCACCAGATCGCGATCGGCACCCTCGACACCGTCGACAACCAGATCGACACGACCACCGGCACGGTGAAGCTGCGGGCGCAGTTCGACAACGCCGACGAGGAGCTGTTCCCGAACCAGTTCGTCAACGCCAAGCTCACCGTCGACACGGTGCGGGCCGCGACGCTGGTGCCGAATTCCGGCCTGCTGCAGGGCACGCCCGGCACCTACGTCTACCTGATGGATGGGGACAGCAAGGTCACGGTCCGGCCGATCAAGACCGGAGAGACCGACGGGACCAACACCGTCGTGGTCTCGGGCCTGAAGCCGGGCGACCGGATCGTCACCGACGGCACCGACCGGCTCAAGGACGGCGCCGAGGTCCGGATCACGGACGGCGCGCAGGCGGCGGGCGCGACCGGCGCGGTCACCGGGGCGGGCGACAAGCCCGGCGGAAAGCCGGCCGCCGGACCGGGCGGGGCGGCCGGCTTTCCGCCGGGCTTGTCGC
>NZ_VRVA01000154.1:0-10432 GCF_008039945.1 Methylobacterium sp. WL64 | reverse complement strand
GCGCCGGTGCGGGCGGGCGGGCGCAGGTCCACGGGCTCGTCGTAGCCGGGGGCGGCGCCCTCGGCGTCCGGATCCTCGTCGTCGATCGCGGCCCGGGGCACCGCCTGCGGCCGCACAGGGGCCGCCTCGGCGGCCTCCCGGGCCGGCAGCGGCGGGGAGGCCGGCGTGCTGCCGAGCGGCATCGGCGCTCCGGGTGCGCCAGGGGCCTGGGACGGGTCGAAAGCGTCGCCGCGCTTGCCGGGGCGGCCGGAGCCCGGATTGCCACCGTTGACCGTACCGGACGGGGCGGGGGCCGCCGAGGGCGCCGACGGGCTGGATCTGCCGCCGCCCTTACCCTCGTTCAGGCGAAACTCGACATCCTCCTGGAACTTGCGCAGCTGCTCTTTCAGCTGCCGGTTCTCGTATTGGAGGGTCTCGATCTGCCCGGACATGATCCGGGACTGGTTCTCGATGCGACCCAGGCGCACCACCAGTTCCGAGGCATCCTGCGCGGCGGCCGGATGGCCGAGGAGCAGGGCCCCGAGGATCGTGGTGAGCGCGAGGCGGGTGCGAAGGCGGGCGGGCATGATGGGCTGCGGTCCGATGGAAGCGCGAGGCCCTATCAGATGCGCCGTTCCGCGGCAAAACTGCGGCGCGGTCCGGTCGAACCCGGGGCCGACGCTGTCTTCGCAGAAAAGCCTGCCGACTCTGTGAAGAATCGGCAGGCGGACGGACCTCTTGGCCGTCTCTGCGAAGATTACGCCCCGGCGCCGCGGTCGAGCACGATCACCGCGCGGCGGTTCTGCGACCAGCACGAGATGTCGTTGCACACCGCCACCGGCCGCTCCTTGCCGTACGAGACCGTGCGCATCCGGCTCGCCCCGATGCCCCGGGTGGCCATGTAGTCGTTGACCGCCTGGGCACGGCGGGCGCCCAGCGAGAAGTTGTATTCGCGGGTGCCGCGCTCGTCGGCATGGCCCTCGATGATGAAGGTGTAGCGTGGGTAGCGCTGCAACCAGGCGGCCTGCTTGTCGAGGGTCGCGGTGGCGGTGGGGGTCAGGTCGGTGGAATCCGATTCGAAGAAGACCCGGTCGCCGATATTGACGACGAAGTCCTGTGCGCTGCCCGGGGTCGCGGCGCCGGCGCCGAACGCGGAGGCGTCGGCGAGGTCCTTGTCGTTGCTGCAGGCGCCGAGTCCGAGGCCGGCGCAGAGCGCGAGGCCGAGGGCGAGTGCGCGGAAACGCTGGGGCATGATCGTTCAACTCCTCGAGCGGGGCCGAAGGCCGGCTGCGGGTCTTCGAGGCGGGTCCGCGTCGTCCTGAGCGCCGGTGATAGGCGCGGATGGTTAAGCGACGGTTCCGGCGGGCGCCGCGCAACGTCCTGCGGGCCCGCATCGGTCGGCGGCGTGCGCTGCCGCACGCACGGCCATGCTGACGCGCCCGGATTGCGGCACCGCCGGGGCGATCGGGCCGGGCGATCGATCAAGCCGAGCCGTTTCCGCCCCGCGAGTTGCCGCGATGCAACAGGGCCGGATACCGCATCCGGGAGCGTTTTAAGACATTCTCAACCCTGTCGGGCCTTGATTCGCATGGAACGCTCGCCGTCGACGCGGATACCTGTTCGGCACACGCGAGCGCTTTCCGATCCAAAGACGCCGCGCGATTCCCGGACCCCCAATGCGCCCCGCCCAGTGCGTCCTCATCGTTGAGGACAGCTACCTGCTCCTCGAGATCATCGCGAGCCTGTGCGAGACGCAGGGCATCCGGGTGATCGAGGCCTCCACCGGGGAGGCGGCGCTGACGCTCCTGCGGGCGCGGGGCCACGAGATCGACTGGCTGTTCACCGACATCCACCTGCCCGGCCTGATCGACGGCTGGACCGTGGCCCACGCGTTCCGGGCGCTCCATGCCCACCGGCCGGTGGTCTACACCTCGACCGATGCGAGCGGCGGCCGGGGCGTGGCCGGCAGCCTGTTCCTGCGCAAGCCGTTCCAGGTGGAGGCGGTCAACCGGCTGGTCCGGATGATGGGCGACGGCCTGAGCGACGCCCCGCTCTGCGCGGTGGGCTGAGCGCGCCCCGGTTACCCGGCCCGGAACAGCGCGACGATCTCGGGGGTGGCGAGCCAGGTCTCGACCCGCTGGCACGCGAGGTCGCCGGCCGGCAGGGCGTCGTAGAGGGAAAAGCTCGCCGCGATGAAGCCCGGCAGGTCGTAAAGCCTCGGGAAGTCGTCGCCCCGGGGCTTGGTCTTGAAGAGGTACGAGCCGATGAGGCCGAAATGCTCGGCAATCGGCGGGTAGAGCGGCCAGACCACGTCCTGGACCAGCTCGTCGCCGAGGTAATCCTCGATCTCCACGGGCTCCGGCGTGAACCCGCTCTCCTGAAGCAGGCGCCGGGCGATGTCGCCGATGACGAAGGCCTTGGGGTGGTTCATCAGGTGCATGAAGGCGCCGCGCCGCGCCCAGCGGGTCACCTCCCGGTCCAGGCCGAAGCCCAGGGCGGCGGCGGCCCCGACCAGCTCGCGCACGGCCGGGTCCCAGTGGTCGAGGTAGCCCAGGCGCCGGAACACGGCCTCGCGGAACAGGCCTGCGGTGCGGCCGGCATCGAGGCCGAGCCGGTGGGCGCAGAGGGCGATCGCCGAGTGGTACTGCCCCGTCGGCGAGGGCGCGAGCTTCAGGGCGGCGAGGTCCGAGGCCTGGCCGGCATAGACCATGTCCGGGTGGAAGGCCGAGAACACGATCGCCGGGAACAGCTTGAGCCGTGGGTCGGCCGCCCGCAGAGTGGCGACGTCGCCGCCCGGGATCAGCCCGGCCGGGAAGGTCTGCGAGAAGACGTAATCGTGGGAGCGGAGCGTCCGGACCAGACCGTCGATATGGCCGTGGTCGCGCTTGAGGTAACCCATCGGTATGTAGCGCACGGGGCTGCGCGGGGCGAGCAGGCGCATCGCCTGCGCGATGCCCCGGGCCTGGCAATTGCCGAGCACCGCGATGGCCGGCCCGTCACGGGTCGTGGCGGCGCGCGCGCGGTTTCGCCATGGTGTCGCCCAGGTGGGCGCCCAACTGGGGGTCGACAGGGACAACGCGCTGCGGGCGCGCCGGGGCAGATCGTTCAGGGCCACGTCGCGTGCCGGGGTCAGCGGACGGATCAGCAGCCCCGAGGGCAGTTGCCGTCGTGAAGAAGAGGGTTCGAAGATGGCGTTGAATCCGTATACGGGTCTACCGGCCGAGCGATTCTGGCGCAAGGTCGTGACGAACGTGCCGCCCTTCGCGGTCAATCCGCACCCGAAGGACACGTTCGCGATCGGGCCGACCGACAAGGTCGCCACCGGCGGCTCGTGCTTCGCGCAGCGGGTGGCCGAGGCGGTGCGCGGCGCCGGCTTCAACTACTACCTGACCGAGCCGCCGCCCCCCGGCATGAGCGCCGAGGAGGCCAATGCCCGCCAGTTCGGCACCTTCTCGGCCCGCTACGGCAATCTCTATTACACGCGCCAGTTCGTGCAGCTGTTCGACCGGGCCTATGGCCGGTTCGAGCCCGAGCTGAAGGCGTGGCTGCGCGACGACGGCCGCTACGTCGACCCGTTCCGCCCCACCGTCGAGCCGGCGGGTTTCGCCAGCGAGGCCGAGGTGGTCGCCGCCCGCGACGCGCATCTGGCCGAGGTGCGCCGCCTGTTCGAGACCCTCGACGTGTTCGTGCTGACGCTGGGCCTCACCGAGGGCTGGCGCTGGCGGGGCGACGGCGCGGCGCTGCCGCTCGCCCCCGGGGTCGCGGGCGGCACCTTCGATCCCGAACTCTACGAGTGCGTCAACGCCGGCGTCGGCGAGGTGCTGGGCGACCTCAACGGCTTCCTGGACCGGCTCTGGAGCGTGAACCCGAAGGCCCGGGTGATCTTCACGGTCTCGCCCGTGCCGATGATCGCGACCTACATGGACCGGCACGTGATGGAGTCGAACAGCTACTCCAAGTCGGTGCTGCGGGTGGCGGCCGGCGAAGTGGTCGGCCGGGGCGATCCGCGGGCGGTGTACTTCCCGGCCTACGACATCGTCACCAGCAACGTGAATGCCGGGCGCTACTACAACGAGGACCAGCGCACCATCAACGACGCGGGCGTGCGCCACGTCATGCGGCTGTTCCTGTCGACCTTCGCGCGCGACCGTGCCGCCGCGGCCCCGACCCACGCCCCCGTGGACCTCGCGGCCGAGTTCGAGGGCAATGCCGGCGTGATCTGCGACGAGGAGGAGATCGAGCGCAGCGTGGCGTGAGCGGCGGGGGATTTGCCTCCGGGCAGGTGTTTCGGGCAAGCTCAGCAGCCTGGGCGCTCGCGCCCGTCCGGAGTCGATCCCCTTGAGCCTGCCCCCGCCCCGCCAGCCCGACCACGCGATCGACCCGGTCTTCGTGGCGCGGCACTCGCCCCGCGCGTTCACGGGCGAGGCGCTGCCCGAAGCCGAGCTGATGCGGATGATCGAGGCGGCGCGCTGGTCGCCGTCGGCGTACAATTCGCAGCCGTGGCGCTTCCTCTACGCGCTGCGCGGGGACGCGAACTGGGAGACGTTCTTCGGCCTGCTCGTGCCCGGCAACCAGAAATGGGTCTCGGGCACCGGCGCGATCCTGTTCCTGGTCTCGAACGGGCTCATGAAGGTCGGCGACGCGTTGAAGCCGTCCTACAGCCACTCCTTCGACGCCGGCACCGCCTCGCTCGCCTTCCAGCTCCAGGCGATCCACCAGGGCTGGCACGCCCACGGCATGGTCGGGTTCGACCATGTCCGCGCGCCCGAGGTGCTGCGCCTGCCCGAGAACCACCGGATCGAGGCCGCCTTCGCGGTGGGCCGCAAGGTCGCGGAGGCCGACCTCACCGAGGAGCAGCGTCCGCGGGAGGCCCCGAACGGCCGCCGCCCGATCACCGACTTCGTCATCGCCGGCGCGTTCCCGCCCTCCGGCACCTGAGGCGGTCCGGAACCGGAGTCTACGACCAAGGATTGTGTCGGCAGCGCAACGGCGCCGGCCCGCGCCCCGCCTTCTCCCGCCCCGCCACGATCGGAGCCTGCCCATGGACCCGAAAGCCTCGGTCCCGCCCGGCGGCAGCGCCGTGCCTGATCCGTTCCTCGACGCGGGTGGGTTCGACCATGCCTCCGGCCTCCAGACCGTGGCCGACCGCCACGGGGTGAGCCTCGATGCGGTGCGCCACCTGGTCCAGGCGCTGGAGCGCGGGCACGGCACGATGGCGCAGTTCAACCATCCCGACCTCGGCGGGATGGGCCAGTGGTTTTCCGGCGGCATGGTGATGGTCGGCCGGATGTTCGACGACAGCCTCAAGGCCCGGGTCGACGCCCTTTGCACCGAACTCGCCGCGGCGTTGCCGGCGGGCGGCTTCACGGAGGTCGGGCCTGCGTCGCAGCGCGGCGGCGGTGAGTGGTGGCCCGCCGGCCTCGGGGCTCCGGCGAGCACCGGCGCGCAGGACGGCCTGCGCTACGCCTATTTCCCCGACACGCGGCGGCTCGCGATCGAATCGGGCACCGGCATCGCGCTCTACGATACCGGCGAGCACCACATCTCCGGGGTGTCGCAGGCGAACGGCAGCCTCGATTTCACCGGCCCCCGGGGCGTCGTCGCCCTCGACCGCCTGCGCCGCATCGAGGCGGA
The DNA here is from genome assembly GCF_008039945.1 of Methylobacterium sp. WL64. Lineage (NCBI taxonomy): Bacteria > Pseudomonadati > Pseudomonadota > Alphaproteobacteria > Hyphomicrobiales > Methylobacteriaceae > Methylobacterium > Methylobacterium sp. WL64. Next base: position 4,819 of record NZ_VRVA01000154.1, on the reverse strand, counting down.
GACGGCGGCCCCCCGGCAGGCCGATCCGGCCGAACCGCCGCCTGTCCAACCGAGCGCGCCCCCTGCCCAGCCGAGCGCGCCCGCGCCGGTGCCGGCCGCCTCGGGCGACGTGCTGGCCACGATCGAGCGCCTGGCGGAGCTGCACGCCCGGGGCGTGCTCAGCGCGGCGGAATTCTCGGACAAGAAGGCGGAACTGCTGGCGCGGCTCTGAGTCTTCGCGCGCCCGACACGCCCACCTGCGCCCTCCTCCTGAAGGGAGGCGGAGGGGTGTGTCCTAGGCTGTCAGCCGTCCGGATACCGACCCGGTCAGGCGATGCCGGCGCGCAGCAGGTCGTGGACGTGCACGATGCCGACGGGCCGGCCGTCGGTCACCGCGAAGACCGCGGTGATCAGCCGGCGGTTCATCAGCTCGAGGGCGGCCTGGGCGAGCTTGTGCGGCTCCACGGTGATCGGCTCGCGGGTCATGATCGCCGAGACCGGGGTGTCGAGGATCTCGGGGCCCATGTGGCGGCGCAGGTCGCCGTCCGTGATGATGCCGACGAGGCGCCCGGCGCCGTCCGTGACGCCGACGCAGCCGTAGCGCCGCGCCGCGATCTCGATCAGCACCTCGGACATCAGCGCGGTCTCGTGGACCAGCGGCATGTCCTGGGGGCCGTGCATCACCTGCTGCACGGTCTTGAGGCGGGCCGCCAGCGTGCCGCCGGGATGGAGGGTGTGGAAGCGGGCCGAGGTGAAGCCGCGCCGCTCCAGCAGCGCCACCGCCAGGGCGTCGCCGAGCGCCAGCTGGATCAGGCTGGAGGAGGTCGGGGCGAGGTCGTGCGGGCAGGCCTCGCGCACCCGCGGCAATTCCAGCAGCACGTCGGCGGCCTTGCCCAGCGTGCTGGCGCCGTTGCGGGTGATGGCCACCAGCGGGATCGAGAAGCGCCGGCTGAAGCCGACGAGGTCGGAGAGCTCCGCGGTCTCCCCGGACCAGGACAGGGCGATGATCACGTCGTCGCGGGCGATCATGCCGAGGTCGCCGTGGCTCGCCTCGGTGGGGTGGACGAAGAACGCGTGGGTGCCCGTGGAGGCCAGCGTCGCGGCGATCTTGCGGCCGATATGCCCGCTCTTGCCGATGCCGCTGACGATGACCCGGCCCTTGCTCTGCAGGATGGTCTGCACCGCCTCCTCGAACGCGACGCCGAGGCTGCCCTGGAACGCCGCGCTGGTCTCCTGCAGGGCGGCGATGCCCAGTTGCAGGCTGCGGATCCCGATATCGCGGGTGCCCGCGAGATGCGGCGAGGGCGCGTCGTAGGGGTCGTCGCGCAGGGCGCTGGAAGCGGGAGCGGTCATCGGTTCCGTTCTGGACCCGTCGAGCAGGGTCCGGCGCCGCGAAGGCGAAGCGAAGCGAGGTTTTCGACGCTAGGGAGCCGTCATGGTTGAAATGTGACGCCGGGACGACATGCCGCCCCTCTCTGTCCGCCCGGCGGTTGAAGGCCCGCTCCGGCGGGTCCATGCTCCGCATACGCCAGCCAAAAAGGGCCCGAGCCCCATGACCATCCGCTTCCCCGATCCCGACCCGAACATCCTCGCCCGGCGGGGGGAGATCCTGGCGGGCCTCGCGCCCCTGGTCGCCCCGGAGGCGCTGGTGGTGAGCGAGGACGAGCGCCGGGCCTTCGAGACCGACGGGCTCACCGCCTACCGGCAGATGCCGCTGGCCGTGGTGCTGCCCTCGACCACGCGGGAGGTGGCGGCCGTGATGGCCTATTGCCACGCCGCGGGCGTGCGGGTGGTGCCGCGGGGCGCCGGCACGTCGCTCGCCGGCGGGGCGATCGCGCAGGGCGACGCGATCATCCTCGGCGTCGGCAAGATGACCCAGGTGCTCGACCTCGACTTCGAGAACCGCACCGCCCGGGTACAGAGCGGGCTGACCAACCTGGCAATCTCGGGCGCGGTCGCCCACGAGGGCTTCTTCTACGCCCCCGACCCGTCGAGCCAGCTCGCCTGCACGATCGCGGGCAACATCGCGATGAATTCCGGCGGGGCGCACTGCCTGAAATACGGCGTGACCACCAACAACCTGCTGGGCGTCACCCTGGTGCTCAACGACGGCACCGTGGTGGAGGTGGGCGGCCAGCACCTCGACAGCCCCGGCTACGATCTCCTGGGCCTCATCTGCGGGTCGGAGGGGCAGCTCGGCATCGTCACCGAGGCGACCGTGCGGATCCTGCGCGCCGCCGAGGGCGCGCGGCCGGTGCTGGTCGGCTTCTCGAAGGTCGAGGATGCGGGCGATTGCGTCGCCGCGATCATCGCGGCCGGCATCATCCCGGTGGCGATCGAGTACATGGACCGCGAGGCGATCCTGATCACCGAGGACTTCGCCCAGGCCGGCTACCCGCGCGACGCCGAGGCGATGCTGATCATCGAGGTCGAAGGCTCGGATGCCGAGTGCGACGCGATGCTGGGGCGCATCGAGGCGATCGCCAAGGACTTCAGGCCGACCAGCGTGCGGGTGTCCCGCTCGGAAGCCGAATCCGCCGCGATCTGGAAGGGCCGCAAGTCGGCCTTCGGGGCGACGGGGCGCATCTCGGACTACATCTGCATGGACGGCACCATCCCGACCGGCCAGCTCGGCCCGGTGCTGGAGCGGATCGGGGCGATCTGCGCCGGCCACGGCCTGCGGGTGGCCAACGTGTTCCACGCGGGCGACGGCAACCTGCACCCGCTGATCCTGTTCGACATCAACACGCCGGGCGAATTGCAGAAGGCCGAGGCCGCGGGCGACGCGATCCTGAAGCTCTGCGTCGAGGTCGGCGGCTGCCTCACCGGCGAGCACGGCGTCGGGATCGAGAAGCGCGACTTGATGCGGTTCCAGTACGCGCAGGTCGATCTGGAGCAGCAGATGCGGGTGAAGGCGGTGTTCGACCCCGACTGGATGCTCAACCCCGCCAAGGTGTTCCCCCTGGACGGACGCCTGGAGACCAAGGCGGCCTAGAGCCCTTGATAGAGCGCCCGCGCAGTCCCGGGCTTCCAAGGGGCTCAGCCCCTGGGCGGGTCGTCAGGGCGGAGCCCTGATAGAGCCCCGGCCTCCCGATCAGGCCGCCACGCCGCCGCGGGTCGGCCCGGCCTCGGGCCGGCGCAGGCTGCCGGCGGTCCGGGCCAGGATCGCGGCGAGGTCGGCCACCGGGGCGGGCGGGCCGAACAAATTGCCCTGCAGCTCCTGGCAGCCTTCCTCCCGCAGGATCCGCGCCTGCTCGGGAGTCTCGACGCCCTCGGCCAGGACGTCGATCTTCAGGGCGCGCCCGAGCCAGATCATGGCCCGCAGGATCTCGACGCTGCCGCCGTCCCGCGCGAGGCTGCGCACGAAGCCCGGGTCGATCTTGAGCTTGTCGAACGGGAACCGGTGCAGGGTGCCGAGGCTCGAATAGCCGGTCCCGAACTCGTCCATGGCGATCCGCACGCCCGCGGCGCGGAACGCCCGCAGGAGCGACAGGTTCGCGGCGTTGTCCTGCAGCAGCACCGCTTCGGTAATCTCGAGTTCCAGGCGGTCCGGCCTGAGCCCGCTGTCGGCGAGCGCCGCCCGGACATCCGCTTCGAGGCCGAGGCCGGCGCATTGCAGCGGGGACAGGTTGACCGCGACCTTGACCGGGTCCGGCCAGGACGCGGCGGCCCGGCAGGCCGTGGCGAGGATCCAGGCGCCCAGCGGCCCGAGCAGCCCGACCTCATCGGCCAGCGGGATGAACTCCGCCGGGCCGACCTCGCCGTGCTCGGGATGGTGCCAGCGCGGCAGGGCCTCGAAGCCGTGCAGGGCCTGGCCGTGCGCCCCGACGATCGGCTGATAGTGCAGCACGAACTGGCCCCCGGCCAGCGCCCCGCGCAAATCGCCCCCGAGTTGCCGGCGGCGCTGGATCTCGACATCCATGGCCGGGTCGAAGAAGCGCCACGTACCCCGCCCGGCGGCCTTGGCCTGGTACAGGGCGATGTCGGCCTGCCGCAGCAGCGTGGCGGCGGTGCCGGACGGATCTTCGGCGATGGCGATGCCGATGCTGGTGCCGATCACCAGGGTGTGGCCGTTCACCGCGACCGGCGTCTCGAGGGCCGCCACGAGGCGCCGTGCCAGGCGCGCGGCGTCGGCGGGCAGGGGCGCCGTGCCGAGGACGATGGCGAACTCGTCGCCGCCGAGCCGGGCCACGAGGTCACCGACCGCCACCGTGGCGGCGAACCGGGCCGCCACCGCGCAGAGCAGCGCGTCGCCGACCGGATGCCCGTAGGTGTCGTTCACGACCTTGAAGCCGTCGAGGTCGAGGCACAGCACGGTGGCCGGCGCGCGGGCGTCGCAGCTGGCCAGGGCCGCGTCCATGCGCTCCTTCAGGACGAGGCGGTTCGGAAGGCCCGTGAGCGCGTCGTGCCGGGCCATGTGGGCGACCCGGGCCTCGCTCCGGCGCCGCTCGGTGACGTCCTCGTGGGTGCAGAGCCAGCCGCCGCCGGGGATCGGGGCGTGGACCACGTCGACCGCCCGGCCGTCGGCGAAGTCGCAGGTCAGCGACACCGCGTGGCCCTGCGCGGCGGTGCGCTCGCAGGCCGCCACCAGCGCCCCCGCGGCCGCGGATCCGAGGCCGTTGCGCGGGTCGCTAAGGTGGCCGAGGAGGGCCGGGAGGGCGGTCCCGGGCCGGCGCAGCTCCTCCGGGACCGCGTACATCCGCGCGTAGCGGGCGTTCATGACGATGAGGGCGTCGTCCCGGTCGAACAGGCACAGGCCCTGGACCATGTTGTCGAGGGCGATGCCGAACCGGGCGTCCTGGAGCCGCAGCGCCCGCTCGCCGCGCTCGCGCGCCTCGGC
>NZ_VRVA01000153.1:0-10492 GCF_008039945.1 Methylobacterium sp. WL64 | reverse complement strand
GGATCCGCACCGGATCGGCCGGGTCGAGGCTCGCCGGCGCCGACCGCTCGTGCAATGGGTCTGCGGCCTGGCCTTCGCTCTGCTGGCCGCGCGCCTCGGCCTCGATATCCGGCTTCTGCCTGGGCTGGCGGCCACGGCAATCTTGATCGCCCTGGCGTTCATCGATTGGGACCATCACCTCCTGCCGGACGTCCTCGTCCTGCCGCTGATGGGATCGGGCCTCCTGGTCAACCTGGCCGGACTCTTCGCCCCGCCGCGCGCGGCGCTCCTCGGGGTCATCGTCGGCTACGGCAGCCTATGGCTGCTCGCGCGCGCCTACCGGCTCGCCGTCGGCAAAACCGGGATCGGCGCGGGCGACCTCAAGCTCATGGCCGCGTTGGGAGCCTGGCTCGGATGGCAGGCGCTCCTGCCCCTCACGCAGATCGCGGCCGGCCTCGCGCTGGCAGCCACCCTTGTGGCGACGCTGAGTGGGTCGCGGCGTCGCGTCCCGCAAGAACTTCCCTACGGCACCTACATGGCCGCGGCCGGCTGGTTGCTGCTTGTACGTGCACCTGTATGAGACGTCAGTGGCAGCACGTTATGGGACACAGTTCGGGTCGTTCCTGACCAACTGGGCTCCGTTACGATGAAACGGCATAGCCGATAGCAGCGAACACTTCCATCATTGGACGAGGCGGACGAAGCTGCCGCGTTGCTTGAGCTCGCTCGCGATCGTAACCAAATGAGTTTGCATGGAAGACTCGACCTCGTTAAAACCTCTTCCTCTGAAGTATCTGATGTCGGATTTTTTCTCAGTGCAAATCTCAAATCCTTTCTGAGCAACGCCGCGAAATCTTCGCGATTTCTCTAAAGGCTTCTCGAACATACCATCGGTCTCATCCGGTCCCATGACGAGAAAATATGACCGGATTTTCTTCTCGCGGAGACTTTTACATAAACTTTTGTAGCGGTCCGTGATATAATTTACGCCAATCCCACTTGTGGGTTTGCAGCCTGTGTATTTAACGCTCAAATCGGAATCTGAAAAGAAATTATCAGGTGTTGTTTTGATAAACGATATGATGACTTTTTGGTGAGCGTCATTCCCTTGGTCGAAGTCGAATGGAATATTTGGAGAGCCGCCCCAGCCAGCACGACCTCGAAAGGAAGGCGCGAGTGTCATGGCCGCCCATCCCATGGCAAATCCGTAATTAGGATTGCCGGCATCTCTGCCCTCAAAAGTTGTAATATTACCTTTTATAGTGTTAAATTCTCGCTTGATTTCATCGATATTATTCGTCAATGGTAATATTGATGAAAGGGGACATCCCTTATCGGCAACGATCACGCGTTCATCTACAGCCTCTTCCGACCCTTCGCTTGGGCATTCTTCCGGACTATAGGCATCGCGGTACCGACCTTGCCAGAATTTGGATGGAGAGTTGGGCGGTGCGTTAGCCAAGGTGTCGGGCCACCAATATCCGATGTAGAATTGATTGGATGGTGCCTGATCCCAAAAATAATTGTCATTCAGGTCCAGCCCGCGCAGTAAGCAGATGCGCTGGCTTCGCAGATCGGGCATGTCCGGCGACGCAAGTGACTTGATGCCGGTGTCTTTGAAGAAATCTTCCAGTTCTTTTGGATTGGACGCCTCTGGCTTTGCCCATTTCACGATCCGACCCGGATCCCTGGGGTCATAGACATTGACCCTTTGATCGTGGGGCACGACAGACATGAACACATGCCCATCGTTGCGAATTATCGATTCCGCAAAATTCTGGCTGATCCGAGCCATCGCTGCCGCGGATTCAGGCGTAATATTCAAGAACGCAGGCAGCACCAGCGCCACCTCCGTAAACGCGACATGCGCCTCTACCTTCGAGCGCACCGTGATGGTCTGGGCCGGATTGCCGCTGAGGGCCGCCTTGCTGGTGAACTGGGCCGTGACCTCGAAGGTGGCGTCGTCGCTGGCGTTGCGGGCCCTGATGACGTGAACATCGCCTAGCGTCTCCCTCAACTCCGAGTCGAGTCCGAGATTGGCGCGGACGTAATCCCGTGCCAGCGTCTGGCTCACCACGTCGAATTGTTTGTCACTGCGAAGATATTCGCGGCCGATCGCCAGAGCCGCCGCATCGGTGGCGCGCTTGAGCTGGCTGGCATCACTGGTCATCCGCAAGGTGTCGACCGCGAAGCCGACGACGATCAGTCCGCTGATCAAGGCCAGTACCATCATCGGGGCGACGGCGCCGTCTTGGGACGTCCGGTTGTTGCGGCACCGGCCGAAGCCGCGGGATGATGCTCCAGGTCGAAGACAGTGTTTCATGGCGCGTGACTCACTCGGTAACCAGGCAGAAGCTTGCGAACGATGCCGGCTCGACGTTCGGCAGCTCGTTAATTCGCGGTTTTGTCGGGCGGCGGCAGGCCAGCCCGCTGCCTCAATTCGGCATCCAATTGCAGATCTGGATTGCGCATGCGGTTGACGGAGACCGTCTTGAGCACGCCGCTGCCGAGCACGAGTTGGCTCAAGCCCAGGGCGCCGCTGTCCTGGCATCCCTGCACCACGAACAAGCCGACCTGCTTGGTGTCGTCCTTCGGGTCCTGGTCCGGCAACGAGCCCGGGTAGGACGCGTCCTTCTTGAGCGGGTTCGCGCACAGGCCGTTGACCGGTTCCAGCGGTAAACCCCAGGCGACCTGACCGTTGCGCCAGACTTGACCGACGACGAGGTCGTAGCGGCCATTGCTCCCCTGCAGCACCTCGGTCGCCAGCCGCTTCAAGCCCGGGGCGGTCAGGTTGTCCTGGCTGGCGAGGATGGTCGACAGCGTCGCGACGCTGCGTTCCAGGTCGGCGCGGGCCCGCGAGACCAGGAAGAGGTCCTGGGCGATGAATACGATCGTTAGAAGGGTGGGGAAGATCAGGATTGCCTCGAGGGCGACATTGCCGCGCTGGCGGTCCGACATGCGGCGGGTCATGGCAGATTTTGCGCCGATCCGTAGAGGTTACCCAGGACCTGATGATACCGATGCGTGAACTGGCCTCCGAAACCGACAAGGTTCGGCACGGGCGTGATCCAGTCCAGCTCCAAATTCACGTCGACCACGACGATCGGGATCTTGGTCGCACTGCCCTGTCCGCCGATGCCGAGGCCGAATTCGCCGAGACCCGGATAAGCCTCGACTTTCACCCTGACATCGGCGGGGCTGAGACAGCCGTAGGACGCGACCACCATGCCCAACGTGACGACCTGCTGCACGAAAACCCTGTCGTTGAGGGGCGGGCTGACGGCTAGACGCAAGGTGTTCAGGCTCGTTTCGAGCGCCAGGGTGCCGATGACGACGATCAGCGCCATCCGGACGATCTCGAACAGCATCAGCGCCCCGGCCAACACCGCGGGCATCAGGAAGACGGCCTCGATGGCCACGACTCCCTCCTGGCGTGCGGCCGCGGGGGCGATGCGTGGCCGGCTCACGGCTGGGTTTCCAGGGAGAGCGGGCGCAGGCTCGCCGCCAGGAACACGGCCGGGTTGCGCTGGCCCGCGCGCAGGCGGCCGGCCAGCTGCTGGAGGCTCTTCACCAATCCAGCGGTCTTGATGTTCGAGAAATTCGCCTCCAGCGCGCGGCGCGCCTGGGCCTCGTTGCCCTGCAGCAGGTAGGCCAGGGCCAGGTTCAGCACCAAGGTCGGGTTGGCGCGCGCCTCCTCGGTGTTCAGCAGCGCAATCGCCCCCTTGGAGTCGCCGGCGGCGAGCTTGCCGAGCGCCAGGTTGTTCTGGACGGCCACGTTCGACGGATCGAGATCCAGCGCCCTGGTCAGCGTCTGGTTGCCGTCCGCCAAATGCCCCTGGGCGGTCAGCGCCACGCCCAGGCCGTTGAGGGCGGCGATGTTGGCCTCGTCTACGGCCAGAGCGCAATTGAACGAGGCGACGGCGTCGTCGAGCTGGTTCAGGGCGAGCCGACCGCGACCGATGCCCAGGCAGACGGCCAGGCGCTCGTCCGCCCCCAGCGTCCGGCCGTCGGAGGATAATTGCTGTTCGGCCCGCACGTAGAGCGGCAAGGCGTCCTGGGGCGGATGGATCGCCCCGGAGACGCTGGCATATTCCAGAACCTCACGGGGACCGAGTTCGCCCTTCTTGTCCATGGTCGCGTAGATGTCAGCGGCGGCCGCCAGACGGTCGTTGTCGCGCAGCAGGCGCGCCAGCCGCAGCGATTCCGCCGCTGTGCCGGACGGCCCGCCAAGGGAGAAGCCCGCCGCCGAGGATTGCAGATCGACGCATCCGGTCATGGCAAACAGGCACGCGGCGAGCCCGAAGACATGCAACGATCGGAATGAGAGAGGTCGCAACATGATCTCCGGGGTCAATTGGCGTGAGAAAGTGGGTGCTACTAGGAGGTCACAAGAAGGACGCGGATCAGCCGGATCATCGCGGGCGCGGCCATCATCGCGATGATCGGCGGCAGAATCAGAACCATCAGCGGCAGACTCATCTGGGCGGGCAGCTTCCCGGCCCGTTCCTCCAGACTGAGCATCGACATCTTGCGGCTCTCCTCGGAGATCGTCCGCAGGGCCTGCGACAGCGGCGTGCCGTAGCGCTCGGCCTGGAGTAGGACGGAGACCAGGGTCTCGACCTCGGCCACGCTGCACCGCTCGGCCAGGTTCGCGAGCGCGCGGGACCGGTCGCCCAGGATCTGCAGTTCGGCGAACGTGTAGCGCAGCTCGTCGGCCAGTTCCGGCGAGGCCAGCGTCAGTTCCTTGGAGACGACCTGAAGAATCCGTCCGAGGGGCAAGCCCGCCTCGGCGCAGATCACCATCAGGTCCAGCCCGTCCGGTACGCTGCGTGCCAGCACGCCGCCGCGCTGGGCCGCCCGCCATTTGAGCCACGCCTCAGGGAGCAGGGTGCCGACGAACAGCGCGATCAGCCCTCCGGCGAGGCCGAGCATCCCGAAGCGCCCGCGCGCGTCGAGGATGCCGAACAGCATCACGGAGGCGAACAGCGCGCCGTTGCCGTACTTGGCCAGCATCAGCAATCCGAGGCTCTCCTCGGCGCGAATCCCGGCCATGTTGAGCACCCTGCGCAACTGCTTCCGATCATGGGCGGTGCCGGAGAGACGCTGCCCGAGCGATCCGGCCAGCGCGCGGAGACTGAGCAGGGACGGGGTCAGGTTCCCCGTCGTGACGCGCGTGATCCCCGACACCGCCGCGCCGGACGCCGCCGCCTTCATCGGCGCAGCGCCCAGGCGCTTGAACAGGACGTTCTGGTTACTGCGAGCATGCAGGCCGAACAGGAGCAGACCGACCCCGATCAGCAGGATCCCGACCGCAAAGGACACGGACGCCTGGTTCATCGGAGGCGCCTCACCATGAGATGAACGATGGTCAGTCCGAGGCAGACGCTGATCACGACGTAGGTGAGGACTTTCGTTCCGGTCGGATCGCTGAACAGAAACTGGAAATCGGCCGGGGCGTTGACGTACATGTAGCCCATCATGCCCGGCACCAGCGCCGCGACGATCTTGGCGGAGGCGCGCGCCTCGGAGGTCTTGGCCAGGATCTTCATCTGCAGTTCCTGACGATCGCGCAGGGTCTGGGCCAGGCGGTCCAGGGTCTCGCCGAGGCGTCCGCCGGATTCCTGGTTGATGATCAGGATGACCGCGAAGAACCGGTATTCCGGCAGCGGCACACGCTTTGCCGAATCCTGCATCACCCGGCGCAGCGGCACGCCGAGGCGCAGCCACTGGTCGATCAACTGGAACTCGCCGACCAGCGGGCCGCGCAGATTGTCGGTCACCATCGCGAAGGCGTTGCCGACCGGCACGCCGGCCCGGCACGTGCGGGTGATGGCGTCGATCGCCTCCGGCAGGCTTCGGCGCAGCGCCGCGTGCCACTTGCCCAGGGCCCGGCGCAGCATCAGGAAGAACGCCGCCAGCGCGATGGCGAGGCTGAACAGGGGCGAGGCCAGCAGCGGGACGGGCGTCTTGCCGCCCAGCATCACGCCGAGCAGGAGCGACGCGAGACCGATGATCGCCAGGCGAAACGCCAGCGTGTGCTGCCACTCCACTTGGCCGATCGAGGTCCAGAGCCATTCCGTCACCCGGCCAACCAGCGGCACCTGCGCCAGCGGGATCCGGGGCGCATGGCGCAGGAGGACGTGGCGCTCGATCCGTTCCGAAGCCTCGGGCGCCGGGCCGAACTCCGACAGCCGTCGGGCGCTGAGAGACGCCAGCTGGCGTCGCTTGCTCAGGCCCAGAACCCCGTAGAACGCGCAGAGCGTGCACAGGAATACCAACAGCGTCAGGAGATCCAGAACCCCGCCCACGATCAGGCTCCGAACAGGTGCGCGTGCGCGGTGTAGAAGTGCGGCCGCTGTCCTGACGGGACGAAGTCGCCGACCAGCATGCCGGCGCTGTCGATTGCGCGAATCTTGAAGGCGAAGATTTCCTGGGTCTGGATGACGTCGTTCTCCATTCCGCACACCTCGGTGATCGAGACGATGCGGCGCATCCCGTCCCGCTGGCGCTCCACCTGGATGATCAGGTTGACGGCGCTGGAGATCTGCCGGCGGATGGCCTCCTGCGAGAGCTGGCCACTGGCCATCATGACCATGTTCTCGAGGCGCATGACGGCGTCGCGGGGGCTGTTGGCGTGGACCGTACACAGCGAGCCGTCGTGGCCGGTGTTCATGGCCTGGAGCATGTCGAAGCTCTCGGCACCGCGGACCTCGCCGAGGATGATACGGTCCGGGCGCATGCGCAGCGCATTCCTGACCAGGTCGCGCTGATCGACCTTGCCGGTCCCCTCGGCGCTGACCGGGCGCGTCTCCAGCCGGACCACGTGCCTTTGCTGCAGTTGCAGTTCCGCGGCGTCCTCGATCGTGATGATGCGATCGGAACTGTCGATCTTCTGGGACAGGGCGTTGAGCAGGGTGGTCTTGCCGGCGCCGGTCCCGCCCGAGACGACGATGTTCTGCTTGGCTCGCATCGCGCGATCCAGCACCTCGACCATGTCCGGAGACAGCGCGTTGCGCCCCGCCAGCGATTCGAGTGTCAGGTTGCGCCGCATGAACTTGCGGATCGAGATGGTGGTGCCGTCGATCGCCAGGGGAAACGTGATGATGTTCACGCGGCTGCCGTCGGCCAGGCGGGCGTCCACCATCGGCGTCGCCTCGTCGATGCGGCGCCCGGCGGCCGAGGCGATCCTCTGAGCCGTGTTGAATACGTGCTCCTCGTCCAGGAAGGTGATCGGGGTCAGCTCCAGCTTCCCGAAGCGTTCGATGAAGATCTGGCCGGCACCGTTGACCAGGATATCGTTGATCGAGTCGTCGGACAGGAGCGGCTGGATCGGCCCGATGCCGAGCATTTCATCCAGCAGTTCCGCCGCGACATGTTCTTCCTCGTTGCGCGAGACCTGCACGCGCCTCTCGTCGCAGATTCGGCGGACCAGCGTCTCGATCTGGGCCTGGAGCTTGTCCCGCCCCATGGCCGCCGCCTTGAGCGGATCGATCTGGTCGTAGACGTAATCCCGCAGGATGCGCCGATTGACCGAGACCGGCGTCTCGACCTTTGGCGCCTGCTGGTTGCGCACCGCCTTGGGCATATCGTCCGGCACCACGGGCACGCCGCCGCGATGGGCAGGCGCCGGGGATGATTTGCGGATCAGCATCGGACAGGCCTCCTCACGCGGCACGCCGGCCGATGGCCTGTCTCAGCCGGCCGAGCAGGCCGCGATGGGCCGCGTGCCGGGGCTTCAGGCCGCAGATCAGGTCGGCGAGGTCGAGCAGGCCCTGGCGCAGGGCCGGGCTGCGCTCCAGGTCGAGGGGGCCGTGCAGAAGGCCATCCCGCAACGTGTTGCCGGCATACGGCAACGCGAAATCCATCTTTCGCCCGACGTACTCTTCGAATTGCGCCTGCGGGATACTGCCGTTGGCGCCATGGCTGGGATTGTGGACGAGGAGAAGCCGCTGGCCGTCGCTCTCGTCGCCGATCTTCTCCAGCATCTGCCGCGCCGTGCGCGCGCTCTGGAGCGTCAGCTCGATCAGCAGCACGCGGATCTCGGCATGGCGCAGGACCTCCAGAGATCCGTTCGGCCATCCGGCCGGGAGATCCCAGATGACCTGATTGAGCAGTTGGCACAGGTTCGCGCCCAGCGTCAGAAGGTGGTCGCTGTCCGCCGCGAGGTCCGTCCACGTCGGCTCCTGCGCGAGCAGCTTGAGCCGGGGATTGACCCGGACCATGGCGCGTTCGAGCAGATGCGGGTCGATCGGGCGCGTGGCGAGCGCCACTTCCAGCCCGGCCGCCGGATCGACCCCCAGGAGCAGCCCCTGTTCGCCCTTGCGCCGATCGAAATCGACGACCGCCACCGGGATATGTCGATCCGTGGACAGGAGCAGGGCCAAGCCGGCCGTCACGCAGCTGGCGCCGAGTCCGCCGGCGCAGGCGGTCACGGCGATGCTCCGGCCGAGCCGGGCGGAATCGGAGGAGACGCCGTTGCGGGCGCGCTCCAGGGCGGTGGCGAGCAGATCGAGCCGGACCGGCTTCTGCAGGTAATCGAGGACCCCGCCGTGCAGGAGCGCGCGGTAGAGATCGATATCGGTGTGGCTACCCAGGGCGATGATGCTGCAGGTCGGCTCGCAATGCGTGGCGAGGTCCGCAATCGTCGCAAGGGGCGCCGGCTCGCGATCGATGTCGACGATCACGACGCTCGCGCGCTGATGGGAGCACCACGGGATGGCGGCCGCGCAGCCCCCGGGCATGACCTTGGAATCGTCGTTCCCCAACCGCCTCAGCAGCGCAGAGAACTCGGTGACGTCGGCGACCTCGGCCATGAAAACCGCCGTTCCAAGAACCGCCTGGCCTTCGTCGGCAGCCTGTATGGCGCGTGCATCGCTCATCAGATCGCTCGGCTCACTTTGACTTGAAGTTGGTGTCTTTGGCGAGTTCGCGAACATTGTCCGTATGATAACGTTTTACGGATTCACTGGCCTGAATACCGTCGCCGCCGGCGAGCTCCTGCGAGCTGATCAGGTCCCGCGGGTCACTGACCATGCTGGCCAGGTTGGCGCGATTGGCGCAGCCGAGAGACCCGACTGCCGTAAAGGGCGACACGGTCCAGATGGTCGGATCGGCAATCGCGCAATCCGGCACGCGGACAATCACGGCTTCCGAGATGAGGGTGAGATCCTCGGCGCCCTGCGCCTCGCCCCGACGGGCGGAGCGGTCGAGGTGAAGCGCGGACGACGGCAACCCGCGCTCGATCAGCGACCGACCGAGACGGCGCGCGATCGTCTGCCCGCGGCTGGTGCGCGGCACCAACGTGATCGCCTGCCGGCTCAACCGGCCCTGGCTCTCAAGCGCGGTGGTGAGATCGACCACGGATTCCGGATCCAACCGCCGTCCGTCGGCGGTCGTCCGCAGGGGGACGGTAACTACCGACGGCGTGACCGCGACCGGTCGTTGAGGCTGCCCGATATACTTCTCGGACCGGATCTCGTTGATCTCCCTGGCGCAGGACGGCAAGGCCACCGCCACGCCGGCGAGCAACAGGGCAAGACACGGACGATTGAGCATCTGCGCGGATCTCATCAGTAGACAAAGCCCGCGCGCGCGCTGGCAGGAAGCGACCGTTCGTCCAGGCTGGGCAAGCCCTTGCCCGGCGTCTGCAGGGCGCCGTCCTTGGTGGGCTCGACCACGTAGGCGGTCGCCAGGATGACGAGCTCCACGCCCTCCTGATTGCTGGTGTCGGTCTCAAACATCTGCCCGATCAACGGCACGCGGTCGAAGCCCGGAAGCCCGTCCACCTGTTGCGTGTGGCGGTTGCTGAGCATGCCGGCCAGGGCAAAGCTCTGCCCACTCGCCAGCTCGATGGTGGTCTCGGCCCGGCGAACCTTGAAGGCGGGAATGGTCGATCCCGTATCCAGGGTCACGGCCCCGTCCTTGGAGAGATCGCTCACTTCGGGGGCGATGCGCAGGCTGATCCGGTTGGGAGACAGCAGTGTCGGCGTCATGCGCATGATCACGCCATAGGACTTGTAGTCGATGTTGACGTTGTTGTTGGTGATGACCACGACAGGCACTTCGCCGCCGGCGGCGAAGCTGGCCGTCTCGCCGGACATCGCGGTCAGATTCGGCTCGGCCAGCAGCGTGGCCAGCCCCTCTTGGTTCAGGGCGTTGAGGACGCCGGTCAGGCCGCTGGCGGTGTAGCCGAAGGTGTTCGGCTCGCGGATCAGGTGTGCGGAGGGCAGGTTCACGACTTTCGGTCCGACAGCGCCGCCCGCTTTGGCGGCGCTGAACAGTGTCGAAAGACCCCCGGTGGCGATGCGGAACTTGCCGTCGTTCAACACCGAGTCCCAGTTCAGCCCGAGCTGATGCGACAGTCGGCGGGACACCTCGACGACCCGGACCCGGATATTGATCTGTGACGAGAGCCGTACGCTGAGCTGGTTGATCAGCCGCGGGACGGATTCACCGTTCTGACCGGTAGTGCCGCCGCCGCCATCGGCGCGCCCGACGAGGGGGGTGGCAAGGG
>NZ_VRVA01000152.1:0-10531 GCF_008039945.1 Methylobacterium sp. WL64 | reverse complement strand
TCGGTCTCGGCCGTCTTGGCCTCCTCGACCGTGATCACGCCCTCGTTGCCCACCTTCTGCATGGCGTGGGCGATCATCTCGCCGATCTCCTTGTCGCCGTTGGCGGAGATCGTGCCGACCTGGGCGATCTCCTCCGAGGAGGCGACCTTGCGGGAGCGCTCGCTGATGTCCTTCACGACCGCGGCGACCGCGAGGTCGATGCCGCGCTTCAGGTCCATCGGGTTCATGCCGGCGGCGACGTACTTCACGCCCTCGCGGACGATGGAGGCGGCCAGCACGGTGGCGGTGGTGGTGCCGTCACCCGCGATGTCGCTCGACTTCGAGGCCACTTCGCGCACCATCTGGGCGCCCATGTTCTCGAACTTGTCGGCGAGTTCGATCTCCTTGGCGACGGTGACGCCGTCCTTGGTGATGCGCGGGGCGCCGAAGCTCTTCTCGATCACGACGTTGCGGCCCTTCGGGCCGAGCGTCACCTTCACCGCGCTGGCGAGCAGCTCGACGCCGCGCAGCATCTTCTCGCGGGCGTCGACGGAAAAACGG
The DNA here is from genome assembly GCF_008039945.1 of Methylobacterium sp. WL64. Lineage (NCBI taxonomy): Bacteria > Pseudomonadati > Pseudomonadota > Alphaproteobacteria > Hyphomicrobiales > Methylobacteriaceae > Methylobacterium > Methylobacterium sp. WL64. The sequence continues at coordinate 9,991 of NZ_VRVA01000152.1, read as the reverse complement.
ACGTCTTTGGCTGACATGGACAATCTCTTCTGTTGTCGTTCGGCCCCGAGGCGCGCCGGAGCGGGCGCCTCGAAGGGCTTGGGCAGCATCTGCGGGAGCGGACGCCCTCAGAGCGCCGGCTGCCGAAACGGGTACCGGTTCGGCGTTCGCGGGCGCGTCGAATCAAGGACTGAGTGCCGTACCCGATTGCAGTGCGATCAGGGACGGCGCGATCCGGTACGACTCTAGGCGACGACGCCCATGATGTCGGATTCCTTCATGATCAGAAGGTCCTGGCCGTCGATCTTGACCTCGGTGCCGGACCACTTGCCGAACAGCACGCGATCACCGGGCTTCACTTCCAGGGGATTGATCTTGCCGGCCTCGTCCCGGGCACCGGGTCCGACGGCGACGACCTCGCCCTCCTGGGGCTTCTCCTTGACGGTGTCGGGGATGATGATCCCGCCCTTGGTCTTCTCCTCGCCCTCGATGCGGCGTAGCACCACGCGGTCGTGCAGCGGGCGAAACTTCATGTGTGGCATCCTGGTCGTCCCGCCTGCGGGTCTCGCGTCGGCATGACGGAGCCCGGACGGGAAAGGCGGCGGCGGACCGAATCATCCGCGCCGGGTGTGGATCTCTTAGCACTCAATCGGCGAGAGTGCTAACGCGCTTCGAAGCCGCCGGGCTCGATCGCGGCCCTCCGAAGCGGCTGAGCCTGCACGGGCGGCCTGGAATATTGAAAGTCGCACACCAAAACAACATCGCAAGAAGCCGCGATTTCGCCGGCACGCCAGACGGTTTTTCTCCGCGGCCTATTTCGGGATTGTGATTATCCCGGCGATGCGCTAGAGATCACGGATCGATTTGAGGCCAGATATTCGGCCGTCTCGCCACAACAGGGCGAGCGCTCTGCATCTCTCCCATTTTCGACGACTCGCGGATGAGCGCATGCACGGCGTGCGCTCGACCCATTCGATCGTCCAGCGTTCGCTGCCCGTGCAGCGCATCAGCAGCAAACACTGGATCTTTGTTACCGTATGATGATTCTGGTCGGCCGGAATGCTGGTCGATCGCATCATGCTCTAAAGCAGTTGGAATATTTATGACCATCGGCACCGTTAAGTGGTTCAACGAGACCAAGGGCTTCGGCTTCATCCAGCCTGATGACGGCGGCAAGGACGTGTTCGTGCACATCTCGGCTGTCGAGCGCGCCGGCATGCGCAACCTGATCGAGGGCCAGAAGCTCTCCTTCGAGCTGGAAACCGACCGTCGCAGCGGCAAGCAGTCCGCCGGCAGCCTCCAGGCCGCCTGAACCGAGCGCCTCACCAGAGGACGCGTTTCGAAGCCGTTCCCTGTGTGGAGCGGCTTCTTCTGTTTCTGGACCGGCATCCGTGATGCCGTTTCGGGCTCTTGATCGGGCATCATCGGTCTCCGAAACGCTTTCGGGATGATGCTCTCGCCACCGGCGCTGCGAAGCGCGCGAGGAGTATCCGTGGGTCAATTCAAAGAAACGCAGCTGTCCGATCGTCTCGAGGCCGGCGCGAAAGCCAAGGAAGAGCGGCTGGCCCAGTTCCGTGCACGGCCCGCGGCGGACGATCCGGCCGTCCTCGCCCGGCAGGCCGAGCGCCAGGCCGTCGTCGAGGCCCGCGAAGTGCGGGTGAGCGAGCGGGAGGCCGCCCGCGCCGCCGCCGAGGCGGTCCGCGCCGCCGAAGCCCTTGCCGAACAGGAGCGCGCAGCGGCCGAGATCGTCCGTCAGGCCGCCGAGAAGGTCGAGCGCCAGGCCGCCCTCGCCGCCGAGCAGAAGGCGACCCGCGATGCCCGCTTCGCCGCTCGCAAGGCCAAGGTGAAGCGGTAACGCATCGCTTCCTGCGAAAGCCGTCTGTCCAGGCTTTCCCCCGGAATCACCGTGTCATTCCGGGGCCGCGACGCGGAGCCCGGAATGACGGAGTGGCGCCTTGGGTAGGCGCGCAGATCTCGAACCGTTCGCAAACCGGCCCACCCTTCTCAGTCACGCGCGCCTCGTCTCGTCCGACGCGAAGAACCGGTTCGGCGGGCGCGGCAGGCCGAGATGGTCGCGCAGGGTCGTGCCGGCGTAGTCGCGCCGGAACAGGCCGCGCCGTTGCAGTTCCGGCACGAGCCGGTCGACCACGTCGTCGAGCCCCTCGGGCACGAACGGGAACATGACGTTGAAGCCGTCGCACCCGCGGCTCTCCAGCCATTCCTCCATCCGGTCCGCGACCTGCGCGGGCGTCCCGACGAACTGAAGCCCGGCATAGGCGCCGACCTTGCGGGCGAGGTCGCGCACGGTGGCGCCGGTCCGGCGGGCCTCATCGAGAATCTGGGCCTGGCTGGTCTTGCTGGCGTTGGTCGCGGGGATTTCGGGCAGGGGCGCGTCGAGATCGAACCCGGAGGCGTCGACCCCGAGCCGCACCGACAGGTTGGCGAGCCCGCTGTCGGGATGGACGAGGTCGTCGAGGCGCGCCCGCTTGGCCTGCGCCTCGGCCTCGGTCTCGCCCAGGACCACCAGGGCGCCGGGCAGGATCTTCAGGTGGTCGGGATCGCGCCCGAGCGCCGGCATCCGGCCCTTCACGTCGGCGTAGTAGGCCTGCGCGGCCTCCAGGGTCGGGCTCGCGCCGAACACCATCTCGGCGGTCTCGGCCGCGATCTGCCGTCCCGCCTCCGAGGCGCCGGCCTGAACGATCACCGGCCAGCCCTGGACCGGCCGGGCGATGTTGAGCGGGCCCTTCACCGTCAGGAACGCGCCCCGGTGGTCGAGGACGTGCAGCTTGTCGGCATCGAAGAACAGGCCGCTCTCCGGATCCATCCGGAAGGCGTCGTCGGCCCAGGAATCCCACAGGCCGGTGACCACGTCGTAGAACTCGCGCGCCCGGGCGTAGCGCACGGCATGGTCGAGATGCGCGTCGCGGCCGAAATTCAGGGCCTCGTCCGGGTTGCCCGAGGTGACGAGGTTCCAGCCCCCGCGGCCCTTGGAGATGTGGTCGAGCGAGGCGAACTTCCGGGCCACATGATAGGGCTCGTTGTAGGTGGTCGAGGCCGGGGCGATCAGGCCGATCCGCGACGTGAGGACGGCCAAGGCCGGCAACAGCGTCAGCGGATCGAACGAGGTCACGGTGGCCGAGCGGCGCAGGGCCGCCATCGGCATGTTCATCACCGCCAGGTGGTCGGCCATGAAGAAGGCGTCGAAATTCGCCGCCTCCAGCCGCCGGGCGAAGTGCGCCAGATGCTCGAAGTTGAAGTTCGCGTCCGGGTAGCCGCCCGGATAGCGCCACCACGCCGTGTGGATCCCCACCGGGCGCATGAACGCGCCGAGATGCAGCTGGCGGCCTCGACTCATGTCTGCGCTCCACTCACGGCTGCGCTCCGCGGCGGCTCACGGGTGCTTGTGGATCGGATCGACCCAGTGGACGGATTCGGGCCGCTCCACCGGCTCGACATCCGGGATGTTGACCACCACGGCCTCGTTGTCCGAGCGCACCAGAACGCAGTGCAGGGGCTCGTCCGTGGAGGCGTTGATCTCCTGGTGCGGCACGAAAGGCGGCACGAAGATGAAGTCCCCCGGCCCGGCCTCGGCCACGTATTCGAGCCGCTCGCCCCAGCGCATCCGGGCGCGGCCGGAGACCACGTAGATCACGCTTTCCAGGGCGCCGTGATGGTGCACGCCGGTCTTGGCGTCGGGCTGGATCGCCACCGTGCCGGCCCAGATCTTCTGGGCGCCGACCCGGGCGGCGTTGACCGCCGCCTGCCGGAACATGCCGGGGGTCTGCGCCGTGTTGCTGTCGAGCTGGTCGCCCGGGATCACGCGCACGCCGTCATGCTTCCAGCGCGCCGCCCCCTCCCCTGCGGGATGATCGTGATCATGGTTGTGATTTTGGCCGTCCTCGTGGGCATGGCTGTGGGTGTGGTCGTCGCCGGTGTCATGCATCGTCAGGACCTCTGATCCGGGGAACCGCCCCTCATCATTGCACCGCGACCGGGACTTTCGACAGGCCTGGGGTGAGACCCTGGGATGGGGCTTGGGAAAACCCCGTGTCGAAGATCGCCGCCGCCCGTGGCGCGCGGGCCTTCGGGATCAGGCCGGCGCGGACGTAGAGCTCGATGGTGCGCTGCTCGTCGGCGATCACGTCGGCATTGATCGGCACGGTCCGGTAGCCGGCCCGGCTGAACCAGCGCAAAGGCACCGCCTCCGGCAGGCCGATCAGCTTCGACCACACCGCCGCGTAGGGCGCCGGGTCCTCGAGCGCCCAGGCCCGGGCCTTCGCGAGGCGCGCGGCGAAGTCGGCGAGCAGCGGCCGCTTGGCCGCCAGGGCGCTGTCGCGCGCCACCGTGAAGGTCAGGCCCGGGGTGATGCCGTTGCCGTCCCGGACCACCCGGGCCAGGCCGGCGAGTTCGGCCGCCGAGGTGTAGGGCTCCCAGGTCGCCCAGGCATCCACGGACCCGGACGCGAGGGCGATCTTGGCGTCGGCCGGTGGCAGGAAGCTGAACACGACGCCGTCGAACGGCAGCCCCGCCTCCTCCAGGGCCGCCAGGACGACCTGGTGGCCGATCGAGCCGCGGTTGGTGGCGATGCGCTTGCCCTTGAGATCCGCCACGGTGCGGATCGGCGAATCCCGCGCCACCAGGATCGCCAGCCCGTCCTGCCGGTTGCGGAACGCCATGAACGCCTTCACGGGCGCCCCGGCGGCGGCCGCGAAGGTGAAGGGCGCGTCGCCGACGCCGCCGGCATCGATCGCCCCGGCGTTGAGCGCCTCCAGCAGGGGCGCGGCGGCCGGGAACTCGCTCCATTCCAGCCTGTAGGGCAGGCCGTCGAGCACGCCGGCCGCCTCCATCAGGGCGCGGGCGTTGCCGCGCTGGTCGCCCACCCGCAGCACGTCCTCCGCCCGGGCCGGCGTAACGACCAAGTGGGCCAGAAGCAGGAGGGCCAGAAGCAGGAGGGCGAGCCCCGAAGACAACGCGGCGCGCATCAGGCGGCCTCGGCGGCGCTGCCGCGGGCTGCCAGCGCCGCCTTGAACGCCGGCAGCAGGTCCCGGCCGTACTGGATCGCGTCCTCCAGGGGATCGAAGCCGCGGATCAGGAAGGTGCGGATTCCGAGGTCGTGATAAGCGAGCAGCGCCTCGGCGACCTGCTCGGGCGTGCCGACCAGGGCGGTGGAATTGCCCGCCGCCCCGGTCTCGGCCGCGATGGCAGTGAACAGCCGCGTGTCGAGGCGCGCACCGGCGGCGGCCGCCGCGAGCAGCCGGCGCGAGCCCTCGTTCTGCGGCGCGGCGGCGGGGCCGACTCCCCTGGCCGCCCGGGCGGCGCGGGTCCGGGTCAGGATGTCCTCCGCCCGGGCCCAGGCGCGCGCCTCCGTCTCGGCCAGGATCGGCCGGACCGACAGGCTGAAGCGCGGGTGGCGCCCGTGCGGCGCGGCGGCCTCCCGGACGCGCCCGATCAGGTCCCGGACCTGGGCCTGGGTCTCCCCCCACAGGGCGTAGGTGTCGGCGTGCCGGCCGGCCACCGCCAAGGCCGCCGGCGAGGCGCCGCCGAAATAGACCGGAATGGCGTCGACCGGCTTCACCTCGGAGAAGCCCCGCTCCACCCGGTAGAACGTACCCGCGTAGTCGAACGGCGCGGTGGCGGTCCAGCTCTGTCGGGCGATGTCCAGGAACTCGGCCGTGCGGGCGTAGCGCTCGTCCTTGGTGAGGTGGTCGCCGTCCTGGGCCAGCTCCCGGTCGTCGCCGCCGCTGATCACGTGGATCGCGACCCGGCCGCCGGTGAGCTGGTCGAGGGTCGCGAATTGCCGGGCCGCCACGGTCGGCGCCGTGAAGCCGGTCCGGTGGGCGATCATCAATCCCAGGCGCTCCGTCACGGCGGCGACGTGTCCGGCGAGCAGCAGGGCGTCCGGCGCCGTCGCATGGAACGCCATCAGCACCCGGTCGAACCCGCCCCATTCATGCGCCTGGGCCAGCAGCTTCAGGTAGTCCCGGTCGATCGCCGGACCTTGGGCCGGGTGGATCTCGGAGGTGTGGCGGGGGGCGACGAAGCCGATGAACTCGACGGCCTCCGGGGGCAGCAGACTCATGGAAGATCTCCGTGTCGGGTTATCGGACGTCGAGGGCGGCCTTGCCGGCGGCGACCCGTACCGCGTCGGCCTGGGGCCAGTGGATGCGCGCGCACAGGACGTCGCGCAGGTGCCGCTCCAGCGGGTTCGCCCGCGCCAGGGCGGCGTTGCCGCAGAACTCGACGGCGCGCTGGACCACGGCGATCGCGTTCTCGGTGACGGTGAGCTTCACGAAGCCGGCCTCGTGCGGCGGTGGCGGCCGGCCGGCATCGACCTCGGCCGCCAGCCCGGCGACGAGGCGGGCATTGATGGCAAGCAACTGTGCGTTCTCGCCGACCGCCTCCTGGACGCGCGGCAGGCTGGCCAGCGGCGCCCCGAGACTGCCGGGCTTGCGCGCAAGCAGGTAGCCGACGAACCAATTCTGTGCGGCCCCGGCTACCCCGTCGTAGAGCGCCGCCAGGAGGCCGCAGCTCCAGGCCTGCTGGGCCGGGTCCGGCCGCTGCCAGCCCTCCGGCGGCCGCAGGTCGACCGCGTGATCGTCCGGGACCGGCACATCTTCGAAGAACACGTCGTGGCTCGCCGAAGACCGCAGGCCGAGATGGTCCCAGGTCTCCGCGACGCGAAGGCCCTTCGCTGCGAACGGCACCAGCACGTTGCCGATCCGCGGCACGTCTTCGTCGGTTCGGACGAAGACGACCCCGTAGGCGAGCCCCGGCGCGCCGGTGGCGTAGATCTTCCGCCCGGTGATCCGCCAAACCTTGCCATCGCGCCGGGCGATCGTCTCGGGCACCCCGCCCCGGGCCGGCGTGCCCAGTTCCGGCTCGACCCGCAGGGCGTTGATCAGCGCCCCGGTCTCGACGGCGGCCCTGCCGACCGCCTCGGCGACGGCGCGTGGCCAAGCCGAATCCGCCCGATGGATGATCCCGTGCTGCAGACACTGCATCGCCAGCACCAGGGCGGTCGCCGGATCGCCGGCCGCGATGGTGCGGACCGATGCGGCGGCCCGCACCAGTCCGGCGCCGCCGCCGCCCAGCCGCCGCGGCACGGTGAGCGCCAGCAGCCCGGCCGCGCGCAGCGCCGCGATGTTGTCATGCGGGAACGTGCCGGCGCGGTCATGCCCGGCCGCACGGTCCGCGAAGGTCTCGGCCAGGCTACGGACGATGTCGGGAAGCGGGACGGCGAGGGTCATGCAGGCGAGGGGGGCTGCGAAGCGGGCCGCCATCGTCCGCCCGGCACCGCGACGGGTCAACGAAAGGGTTTTTCGAATATTGCGCGGCGGCAGGACAGGTCTTCGCCTCGACCAGCCGATATCGAGAAAGAGCTTACCGCCGACGCGTGGATCGAAGGCGTTTCCTGGTTAAAGCCGCGCAGCCGCATCCCACGTCGGCTCATGCCGGTGGCAGGCCGTGCTGAATCCGACCCCACGCGCCGCCCCCCCAAAAAAAGGCCGGCCGGACCTGTCGGGGTCCGGCCGGCCTTCGGTCCGGGACAACACTCAGTGCCGCGGCAGGCTGTGCAGCGCCTTCAGGAACACGTCGACGTCCGACTTGGTGTTGTAGAAGGCCAGGGAGGCCCGCACCGACTGGTCGACCCCGAACCGGCGCAGGGCCGGGAGGGCGCAGTGATGGCCCGAGCGCACCGCGATGCCGTGCGCGTCGAGATGGTGGGCCACCGCCGCGTTCTCCTGCCCCTCGATCACGAAGGACATCACGCTCGCCTTCTCGCGGGCCGTGCCGATCAGGCGCAGGCCCTTCACTTCGGCGAGACCGCCCTGTGCGTAGTCCAGAAGGTCGTGCTCGTAGGCGGCGATCGCCGGCAGGCCGATCCGCTCCAGATAATCGAGCGCCGCCCCCAGGCCGACCGCGCCCGCGATGTCCGGCGTGCCCGCCTCGAACTTCTCCGGGGCGCCCTTGTAGACGGTCCGGGTGAAGGTGACGTCCTCGATCATGTGGCCGCCACCCTGCCAGGGCGGCATCGCGGCGAGCAGCTGCGTCTTGCCGTAGAGTGCGCCCACCCCCGTCGGCCCGAACACCTTGTGGCCGGAGAAGACAAGGAAGTCGGCGTCGAGGGCCTGCACGTCGAGCGGCATGTGCGGCGAGGATTGCGCCGCATCGACCAGCACCGGCACCCCGTAGGCGTGGGCCAGCGCGATGATCTCCCGCACCGGGTTCACGGTACCCAGCGCATTGGCGACATGGGTCACCGAGACGATCTTCGTCCGGCCCGAGAGCAGGGCCGCGTATTGCTCGAAGATGATTTCGCCCCGGTCGTTGACCGGGATCACCCGCAGCGTCGCACCGGTCGCCTGGGACAGGAGCTGCCACGGCACGATGTTGGCGTGGTGCTCGATCGTCGAGACGATGATCTCGTCGCCCGGGCCGATATTGGCTCGCCCGAAGGAGTTGGCGACGAGGTTGATCGCCTCCGTGGTGCCGCGCAGGAAGACGATGTCGTCCTTCGAGGGGGCGTTGAGGAAGCGGCGCACCGCCTCGCGGCCACCCTCGAACAGGTCCGTGGAGCGCGCCGCCAGGGTGTGGGCGGCCCGGTGGATGTTCGAGTTGTGCCGCCCGTAGAACTCCGAGGTCGCGTCGATCACGGCCTGCGGCTTGTGCGTGGTGGCGGCGTTGTCGAGCCAGACCAGCGGGTGGCCGTTGACGCTCTGGTGCAGGGCCGGGAAGTCCCGCCGGACATGCTCCACGTCGAACGGTGCCGCCACGGGGCTCGCCCCCTGCGCGGTGAGCCCCGTGGCGGGCCCCGGATAGCGGGCGGGCTCCACCCGCGGGCTCGCCGGCGCCTTGCGGGCTGGCCCCGGGCCGGCGTTCAGGAAGTAGTAGTCGGACAGCGGCGCCTCGGGCGCCCGGGACAGGTGGCCGGTTCGCGCGAAGCTCTCCTGGGCGACGTCGCCGCCCGGCCGCGCCGGGTCGGCCGGCACGAGTTGCGGCGCGATCGCGTGCGCGAAGGCCTTGGCCCGGGGATGATCCCCGGCGACCTGCCGGTACAGGTCGGGACCGCCCGGGAAGGCCGCCGGCGCGGTTGGGAAGGACGCCGGCGCGCTCGGGCCCCCGAAATCCGGCAGGACCGGACGCGGGCTCGCCGGATGGACCGGCGGGATCGCGGCGACGTCGAAGAAGGCCGGGCTCGCCGGCGCCAGGTTCGGCACGATCGGGCCGGTGAGACCGGGCACGCCGAGCGCGGGACCGCCGAACGACCGGGCCGCGAGGGCGGAAGCATCCGGCTGCAGGCCGGAGGGTTGCCCCCCGGCCGGAGCCGAGGGGATTCCCGTGGCCGCGCTCGGCACCGGGGCGCCGCCCGATCCCTGAGGCAGGCCTTCGAGGGCCCGCGGGACCTGCGGTCCCGCGGGCAGCGTCGGGGCGAGGGGCCGGCTCGCGGCCTGCCCCTGCTGGTAGATCTCACGGGCGAGGCGCCCGATCAGATCGCTGTGGGCGAGCTCGGCCGGGCTCGCCTCCGGTCGACCGAAGGCCAGTCCCTCAGGCATAGTCATGGTAGTTGCCGAGGAGGACGTTATCGAGGCGGGCGATCGAGTCCTCGACCAGCACGGCGGCCGAGAAGTAGCGGGTCACCAGGTGCGAGGCGATCGAGTGATCGTTGGTGCCCATGTAGCGCACCGACAGTCCGGGCTCGATCTCGCCGGTCACGCCCGACTTCTGCAGGCCGACCACGCCCTGCTCGCCCTCGCCGACGCGCAGCAGCAGGATCGAGGTGGTCTCGGCGCCGGTGACCGGATCGATGTCGATCGGCAGCTTGTCGCTCGGCACCAGCGGGACGCCGCGCCAGGTGATGAACGGGGCGCCGAACAGGTGGACGACGACCGGCGGCACGCCGCGGCGGGTGGCCTCCCGGCCGAAGGCCGCGATGGCGCGCGGATGCGCGACGAAGAAGGCCGGCTTCTTCCAGACCAGGGTCAGGAGCTCGTCGAGATCGTCAGGGGTGGGC
>NZ_VRVA01000151.1:0-10650 GCF_008039945.1 Methylobacterium sp. WL64 | reverse complement strand
CTTCTTGCCAGCGTCAAACTCGCCGCCGTCCGGGTCTGGATGCGAACTTTATGAGTCCGCGCACTAACTTGAACCTTGGAGCACCCTGTGGGGGCCGATTACGCTCACTGGCGACCTCACATGAAAGCTTCTTCGCGATCGAAGTACCGCCGCCGATTGATCAACTTGAACGTAGAATAAATATAAACTGATGCTACGCTCTAACGTGTAGCTTTTATGTTCTTGCCAAATGGCGTGTCTCCAGGATACGCGATGACGTTGCTTAATTGCTCCGGCGATTTGTCGCTGGCAGAGGTCGATGGCTGTCGTCACTCCTTCGCGCGAGGCGCGCGCAAGTCATTTAGCGAGACTTTATCGTACCCATTGTAAAGCCTTGCTGCGCTTTCTGGGTCGGAAGGTCGGCCAAAACGATGCGTCGGATTTGGCGCACGAGGCATTCCTCCGGATCGCACATTCGGGACATAGCCAGACACGTCTCCACAACGAGCGCGCCTTCCTGTTTCAGATCGCAGCGAACCTGGTCCTCGACCACAAGCGTGCGCAGTTGCGCCATTCTCGCATCCTCACGGCCATTGAGATAGACGAGCTCTTGATGGTTGCCGACGAGACGCCGGGCCCGGAGCAGTTCGCTCAGTCGCGTGGTGAGGTGCAGGCTCTCGACGCGGCACTGCACGAATTGCCTCTCCGGCGCGCCGAGGCCTTCCGGCTCAGCCGGATCGAAGGTCTAAGTCACGCATCCATCGCCGCCCGTCTTGGCGTATCGCTCCGCACCGTGGAGGCAGAGGTCAGGATGGCTCTCGATCATTGTGCCGACCGCCTGCGATCTGGACGATCGCCGGATTGATCGCGGCGTCGTCCTGATGACAATGGTCCCCGGCATGGAATGCCCTTCAGGAGATCGCCTGAAACGCTCGCGGCAAACGGCGAGAGACGAATGAGCGCGCCGGATGATCATGGCGGGCCGTCCGCCGACAGGGACCGATGCATCGCGCAGGACGCACACGCTTGGGTGGTTCGCCTGACGTCAGGCACCGCGACGCAGGACGACGCACAGGCGCTTGCCGCCTGGCGCTCCGATCCGGAGCAGGACGCCGCCTTCCGGGCTGCAGCAGGACTCTGGAAGCAGGCGGGCCACGCCCTTGCCGGCCCAGCGCGCGCGCCTGCCAGCCGCGGTGACCTGCTGGCGATGACCCGGCGCCGCATGCTCCGCCGGGTGGCCGCGGGAGGGATCGCATCGGCCTCGATCGCCGCCGGCGCGACGCTCGCGTTGCGATGGCCGGTGCTGAATGCGGCCTATCGGACAGGAACCGGTGAGATCCGAACGGTGGTCCTGTCGGGCGGCATCCGCATCGAGCTGGATGCCGAAACCGCCCTGGACGCCCGCCTCGACGACGAGGGACACGACATGGCCCTGCAGGCGGGCTCGGTCGCTGTCACGGTCCCGGCCAGCGGTACGGCGCTCATCCTGGGCGCAGGCCGGGGGCGCCTCGTCACCGATCCGGGTCGGCCCGCGGAGTTCATCGTGCGCTGCAGGCCGAGCGAAGGCCTCTCCGGTTGGGTCGGCGGCCTGGACGCCGACATGTCCTGCCTGTCCGGCGCCGTCACGGTCGTTCCCGCCGCGGGAGCGCCGACGACGCGCCTCATGGCGGGACAGGAGATCAGGATCGGGCCGGATGCGCGCGGCGTTCACCCCATCGACGTCGCCCATGTGGCGGCATGGCGGCGTGGCCTTCTCGTCTTCCGCGACACGCCCCTGTCGGAGGTCGTGGACGATCTCAACCGATACCGCCCCGGTCGGATCGTCCTGGCCGGTTCGGCGGCCGCCGCGAGACGCGTGACAGGGATTTTTCATCTGGCACGTCCGGAAGAGGCCCTCAGCAGCATCCGCACCGCGCTCGCCCTCTCGGAGGTGCGGCTCGGCGACCGGCTCGTCATTCTCCGCTGAGGTCGGCGAGGCCGGCGCGGGAGCCATTGGGTTTTTTTGCGGGCTCGTCACCCGGGGCACGTCTGAAGAGTCAGGCGGGCGATCATGACCCGCCGGGCCGCGGTTGCAAACCGCGCGGGGACGGTGGGGCGAATGACGGTGCAAGGACGCGGGGCGAACCGGACGGGGAATGGCTGTCGCATGGTCATCGGATTGAGTGGTGTCGCGGCGTTGGTGCTCGCCATTCCGACGCCGACCTCGGCAGCCATCGACCATGCGGCGCGGGACGGGACGGCCATCGGCGCGCGGATCACCCGCATTGCCGCAATCGTCGCGGACGCGGACGCGGACGAGACCCTGGATTTCGCCATCGCGGCTCAGCCCCTGGACGAGGCCCTGGCGGCCTACGGAGCGATCAGCGGCGTCCAGTTGATCTACGACAGTCACGCGACTCGCCGGCTCCGCGCGACACCGATCACCGGACGCTACGACCGGGTGGAAGCGCTCCGCCGATTGCTCGCGGGTACGGGGCTGGTGCCGCAATTCACGGCGCAGCGCTCGGCGACCCTCGTGGGCATCGTCGCCGAGGTCGAGCCCGCCGGCATCCATGACGGCGGCGTCTTCTTGGATGCGCTGGAGGTGACCAGCGAAACCGCCGTCGGACCCACACATGGCTACGTCGCCCGCGGCAGCACGACCGCGACCAAGACCGGCACGTCGCTTCTCGAAACGCCCCAGGCGGTCAACGTCATCGGCCGAAAGGAGATCGAGGATCGGCAGGCGCAGAGCGTCAGCCAAGCGCTTCTCTACACGCCGGGGGTTCTCACCCAGTACGGCACGGACGTGCGCTACGATTGGCTCTACGTCCGCGGCTTCGTGCCCGGGCGCTACCTCGACGGGTTGCGCCTGCCGTTCGGTGCTCGCGGATACTCGCAGCCGCGCATCGAATCCTACGGCCTGGAGCGCATCGAATTGCTGAAGGGCCCGGCCTCGGGGCTCTACGGGCAGAACTCGCCGGGCGGTCTGCTCAACCTCGTCAGCAAGCAGCCGAGCGCGGTTCCCGTGCGTGAGATCCAGCTCCAGACCGGCAGCTTCGGACGCGCACAGGCCGCATTCGATCTGTCGGGTCCGATCGATCCGGACGGCAGAATCCTGTACCGGCTCACCGGCCTCGCGCGCACCACCGGCACCCAGGTCGACGATCTGGAGGAGGATCGGGTCTTCATCGCACCGAGCGTCACGTTCCGGCCGGATTCCGACACGTCGCTCACGATTCTCTCGCAATACCTGCACATCGATTCGCCCGGAGGCGGCGCGCCACAAGGCCTGCCGACGCTCGGCACCCTGTACACGAACCCGCGCGGGCGCATTCCGACCAGCCGGTTCATCGGTGAGCCGAACTACGATCGCTTCAAGCTCGACCAGGGCTTCATCGGCTACACCTTCGAACATCGGTTCAACGACGTCTGGACCGTGCGCCAGAACCTGCGCTTCGCCCATGTCGAAGCCGACACCCAGCGGGTTCAGGCCATCGGGCTCGGGGCCGACGGCCGCACGCTCTCCCGCTACGCCTGGGCCTTCCCAGAGCACTCGAACCTGTTCAACGTCGACAATCAGGCGGAGGCGCGCTTCTCCACCGGGCCCTTCGACCATACCCTGCTCCTCGGCGCCGATTACCTGCGCGAAGATGCGCGCTACGACGAATCGCAATTGCGGGTCGTCCCCTCGGTCAACATCTTCGCGCCGGTCTACGCGGGTACGGTCACCCGGCCGCCGCTGGGCACGCGGATCACGCAAGGCCGCAACCAAGTCGGCCTCTACACGCAGGACGAGATCCGCTTCGGCGGCTTCAGCCTCACGCTGAGCGGGCGGCAGGACTGGGCCGACGCCGTCACCCGCACCCGGACGGCAGCGACCGGTGCATTGGCGCGGGTGAAGCAGGACGATGCCGCCTTCACCGGTCGGGTCGGACTGAGCTATCTCTTCGACGGCGGCTTCGCCCCCTATGTGAGCTACGCGACCTCGTTCCAGCCGACCTCCGGCACGAACCGGCACGGCTCACCGTTCGCGCCCACCACCGGGGATCAGATCGAGGGCGGCATCAAGGTGCAGCCGACAGGAACGAACCTCCTGCTGACCGGGGCGGTCTTCGACCTGAGGCAGCAGAACGTGCTGACGCCGGATGCCATCGACTTCCGCTTCAATACCCAGGCCGGCGCGGCACGGGTCCGCGGGCTGGAACTCGAGGCCAAGGCGAGCCTGACCGACAGTCTCGACCTCGTCGCCTCCTATGCGGCCATGACCAGTCGATTCACCAAGGCGAACGCCGATGCGACGGGAGCCAGCATCGTCGGGAACGAACTGCCGTTCGTTCCGCGCCATCAGGCGTCCGTCTGGCTCGACTATACGATCCGGACGGGCGACTGGGCGGGCCTCGGCCTGGGAGCGGGCGTTCGCTACATCGGTGTTTCGGTCGGCGACAACGCCAATCTCTATCGGATACCGGTCGTCACGCTCGTCGACGCGGCCTTGCGGTATGATTTCGGGTATCGCTACCCCGCCCTGAAGGGCATCGATCTCGCGCTCAACGCGACGAATCTCTTCGACAAAACCTACGTGACGACGTGCATCGCGGCCACCGGGTGTTTCTACGGTAATAGGCAGACGATCCTCGCGACGCTGCGCTATCGTTGGTGACGGTCAGGAACATCGGCCGAAGAGCCCCGGCGGATCGTTAACTCTTTGGGGACGGTTCTGCGCGTCCTCGACGCGCAGAACTTTCTTACCCAAGACCCCGCTTGAGCATAATCAAGCCAGATCCGTCTCTCCATCTTGGCCCGCGCCAAATGCGCCGCTTCATGCGCGGCATGGGCATTGCCGGAGACGGCCAAACCCAGTCGACAACAACTGCTGGGTCAATCTTTCGCCCGAGAACAGCGCCGGTCAGCGCAGCCTCGTTGGGCAGCATAGTGGGCACGTAGCGTTGTGTGCCGCGGTGCTGACCGACGATCCCGCAGGCGTGACGTTCCAAGAGGTTATACTTCTCCTGGATGCCGTCCACCGCCTGCCTGCGTCGCTCGGGGGCTACAAGTTTCCCGAGGCGACGTCCGCCAGCACCTGCTTTTCCAACGATAGATCGCCTACGAGCCGGCGAAGCCGCGCGCGCTCACGCTCCAGATCCTTCATCTTCCTAGCCTGATCAACCTTCACGCCGCCGTATTCCTTGCGCCAGCGGTAGTAGCTCTACTCGGAGATCTCCGCCTCCTTGCATGCCATCGCCAAACTCTTGCCCTGGGCTGTCTGCACCTCAATCTGGCGCAGCTTCGGCCCGACCTGTTCCACGTTCGTCTTCTGACCTCGCCGCATGTCGGACTCCTTCGGTCCCAGCTGATCTTCTCAATCAGCCCAGTCCAAAGCCAGCCGGTCAGGTCATTTCTCCGATGGGTCGAAGCTTCCCGTTGACAGGCATCCGACGCCGCGGCAGGGCGGCCGGAGCCCGCGAGCGCCGAGGAGGGGAATCTGCCATGCCGTCAGGCTCGTCGAACCGGACGGCGGGGGAAGCCCCGGGACGTGCACGCGAGCCGGTCCTGTCTCAGGATCCGCACGCCGTCCGCGAACCGCGCGAGAACAACCTCGAACGGGCGATCGGCCACGCGGTGCGTGAGCGCCGGAAACGGCTGGGCATCACCTCCGCCGACCTCGCCGCGACCACGGGCCTGTCGCCCGGCATGCTCTCCAAGATCGAGAACGGCAACATCTCGCCGTCGCTGACGACGCTGCAACTGCTCGCGCGGTCCCTCGGAATGCCGATCACCGGCTTCTTCCGCGGTTACGAAGAGGTCCGCAACGCAGTCTTCGTGAAAGCCGGAGAGGGAATCGAGCTGGAGCGGCGCGGCACCCGGGCCGGCCATCAGTACAACCTGCTCGGCCATATCCACGAGAACACCAGCGGGGTCACGGTCGAGCCGTACCTGATCACGCTCACGACCGATTCGGACGTGTTCCCGACTTTCCAGCATACCGGGATGGAGTTCCTCTACATGCTGGAGGGCGAGGTCTTGTACCGGCACGGGGATCGGCACTTCCACATGCTGCCGGGCGACAGCCTGTTTTTCGATGCTGACACGCCGCACGGACCGGCGGAGCTGCTCGTGCTGCCGGCCCGTTACCTCTCGGTGATCGCCTATCCGCAATCCGGCACTGGCTGATCCCCCCGCGCATTCCCCGAAAGAAATTTTATTTCTTCGTGGTTGATTGCCGCCGCGAAGGCCGCCTATGCTCCAGGCGAACCCGCAACGGAGGTGGGCCATGTGCGGCATCGTCGGATTGTTCCTGAAGGACCCTGCCCTGGAGCCGCAGCTCGGCGCGCTCCTGTGCGACATGCTCGTCACCATGACGGACCGTGGCCCGGATTCGGCGGGCCTCGCGATCTACGGGGCGCCGATCCCCAGCCTGTCGAAGATCACCGTGCAATCGGCCCGGCCCGAGGCGGATTTCGCCGGGCTGGAGCAGCGTCTGGTGGAGGTCTCCGGCGGCACGGCGAGCGTGGCGGTGAAGAGCACGCACGCGGTGATCACCGTCGCGACCGACCGGCTCGACGCGACGCGGGCCGCGCTGAAGAGCCTTCAGCCGAGCCTGCGCGTGATGGGCGCGGGCGAGAGCGTCGAGATCTACAAGGAGGTCGGCCTGCCGAAGGACGTGATCGAGCGTTTCGGGATCGCCGGGATGTCCGGCACCCACGGCATCGGCCACACCCGGATGGCGACGGAATCGGCCGTGACCACGATGGGCGCCCACCCGTTCTCCACGGGCGCCGACCAGTGCCTCGTCCATAACGGCTCGCTGTCGAACCACAACAACCTGCGTCGAGCCCTGGCGCGCGACGGCATGGCCTTCGAGACCCAGAACGACTCGGAGGTTGCGGCTGCCTATCTCACCACCGCGATGGCGCGGGGGCGCGACCTCGGCGCGGCCCTGGCGGGGGCGCTGCAGGATCTCGACGGCTTCTTCACTTTCGTAGTCGGGACGAAATCCGGCTTCGGCGTGCTGCGCGACCCGATCGCCTGCAAGCCCGCGATCATGGCCGAGACCGACCGCTACGTCGCCTTCGGCTCGGAGTACCGGGCCCTCGTCGGCCTGCCAGGGATCGAGGCCGCCCGCGTCTGGGAGCCCGAGCCCGCGACCGTCTATTTCTGGGACCAGCGGCAGGCCGCCTGAGCCGTCCCCGCCGACCTCTCGTCACGGATCCTTCCGATGCCCGTCTTCGACTTGGCGGCCACGCCGCTGCGCGACCTGAACCAGGCCCTCCACGGCCTCGCCGCCGGTGCCAACGACACCGCCTTCGAAGTGCTCAACCCCCGGGGCCAGCACGCGGTGGCCGTGGGCATCGACGGTCCCGTCACCGTCACGGTGCGGGGGGCCGTAGGCTATTACTGCGCCGGCATGAACGACGGCGGCACCGTGACGGTGCAGGGCTCGGCCGGCCCGGGTGTGGCCGAGAACATGATGTCCGGCACCGTCGTGATCGAGGGCGACGCCTCGCAATATGCGGGCGCCACGGGCCGCGGCGGCCTGCTCGTCATCAAGGGCAACGCGGCCTCGCGCTGCGGCATCTCGATGAAGGGGATCGACATCGTCGTGCACGGCTCGATCGGGCACATGTCGGCCTTCATGGGGCAGTCCGGCTCCCTCGTGGTCCTCGGCGATGCCGGCGAGGCGCTGGGCGATTCGCTCTACGAGGCGAAGCTGTTCGTGCGCGGCGCCGTGAAGAGCCTCGGGGCCGACTGCGTCGAGAAGGCGATGCGCCCGGAGCATCTGGAGCACCTCGCGGTGCTCCTGAACCGGGCCGGGGTCACGGACGCCCGGCCGGAGGAGTTCCGCCGCTACGGCTCGGCACGCCGCCTCTACAGCTTCAACATCGACAACGCTGACGCCTACTGAGCGGGAGACCGGGCCATGACCTACCAGAACCCGCCGATGCCGCCGCGCAAGTCGGCGACCTTCGACGACCACACCCTAGCGGAGATCCGCCGGGCGGCGGCCACCGGCATCTACGACATCCGCGGCGGCGGCGCGAAGCGCAAGCTCCCGCATCTCGACGACCTGCTGTTCCTCGGCGCCTCGATGTCGCGCTACCCGCTGGAGGGCTACCGGGAGACCTGTGGGACCGGGGTCAACCTCGGCACGCGCTTCGCGAAGAAGCCGATCGCCCTAAAAATCCCGATCACCATCGCCGGCATGAGCTTCGGATCCCTGTCCGCCAACGCCAAGGAGGCACTCGGCCGCGGCGCGAGCCTGGCCGGCACCTCCACCACCACGGGCGACGGCGGCATGACCGACGAGGAGCGCGGCCATTCCGAGATCCTCGTCTACCAGTACTTGCCCTCCCGGTACGGCATGAATCCCCGGGACCTCCGGCGCGCCGACGCCATCGAGGTGGTGGTCGGCCAGGGCGCGAAGCCCGGCGGCGGCGGCATGCTGCTCGGCCAGAAGATCTCCGACCGGGTCGCCGCCATGCGCGACCTGCCCAAAGGGATCGACCAGCGCTCCGCCTGTCGCCACCCGGACTGGACCGGCCCCGACGATCTGGAGATCAAGATCGGCGAGTTGCGTGAGATCACCGACTGGGAGAAGCCGATCTACGTGAAGGTCGGTGGCGCGCGGCCCTATTACGACACCGCCCTCGCCGTGAAGGCCGGCGCCGACGTGGTCGTCCTGGACGGCATGCAGGGCGGCACGGCTGCGACCCAGGACGTGTTCATCGAGCATGTCGGCCAGCCGACGCTGGCCTGCATCCGGCCCGCCGTGCAGGCGCTGCAGGATCTCGGCATGCACCGCACGGTGCAGCTCGTGATCTCCGGCGGCATCCGCTCGGGCGCGGACGTCGCCAAGGCCATTGCGCTGGGGGCGGACGCGGTATCGATCGGCACCGCCGCCTTGGTCGCCATCGGCGACAACGATCCAGCGTACGAGGAGGAATACCGCAAGCTCGGCTCGACCGCGGGCGCCTACGACGACTGGCACGAGGGCCGCGACCCCGCGGGCATCACCACGCAGGACCCCGAACTGATGGCCCGCCTCGACCCGGTGCGCGCCGGCAGGCGGTTGGCCAATTACCTCAAGGTCATGACCCTGGAGGCGCAGACGATCGCGCGCGCCTGCGGCCACAACCATCTGCACAATCTGGAACCGGAGGATCTCGTGGCGCTGACCCTCGAGGCCGCCGCCATGGCCCGGGTGCCGCTCGCCGGCACCGATTGGTACCCCGGCAAACCGGGCTTCTAGTCCCTTCAACCCTGCCGGCCGCGCCGGGATGGGGCGCGGTCGGCTCTCGCCGATGCACGCTCAGGGGGCTGCCGTGACGACCGACCTTTCCACCTACGCCGCCGAGCACGGCGTGAAGTACTTCATGATCTCCTACACGGACCTGTTCGGCTGCCAGCGCGCCAAGCTGGTGCCGGCGCAGGCGATCGGGGGCATGCAGCGGGACGGGGCCGGCTTCGCGGGCTTCGCCACGTGGCTCGACCTCACGCCAGCCCATCCCGACGTGTTCGCGTTGCCGGATGCCGCCTCGGTGATCCGCCTGCCTTGGAAGCCGGACGTGGCCTGGGTCGCGGCCGACTGCACCATGGAGGATGTCCCTGTCGGCCAAGCGCCCCGGGTGGTGCTGAAGCAGCTCGTCGCGCGGGCCGCCGCCGAGGGGCTGCGGGTCAAGACCGGCGTCGAGGCGGAGTTCTTCCTGCTGACGCCGGACGGGGCGGCGATCTCCGATCGTCACGACCGGGCGGAGAAGTCCTGCTACGACCAGCAGGCGTTGATGCGCCGCTACGACGTGATCGCCGAGATCTGCGACCACATGCTGGCGCTCGGCTGGAGGCCCTACCAGAACGACCACGAGGATGCGAACGGCCAGTTCGAGATGAACTGGGAGTACGACGACGCCCTGGCCACCGCCGACAAGCACGCCTTCTTCAAGTTCATGGTCAAGTCGGTGGCCGAGCGGCACGGATTGCGGGCGACCTTCATGCCGAAGCCGTTCCCGGGGCTGACCGGCAACGGCTGCCATTGTCACGTCTCGGTCTGGAACGTGACGGGGACCGAGAACGCCTTCGCGGATCCGGACATGCCGTTCGGCCTGTCGGCCCGGGGACGGCACTTCCTCGGCGGAATCCTGCGGCACGCCCCGGCGCTCGCCGCGATCACCAATCCGACGGTCAACTCGTACAAGCGCATCAACGCCCCCCGCACGACCTCGGGGGCGACCTGGGCGCCCAACGCCGTGACCTGGACCGGCAATAACCGCACGCACATGGTGCGGGTCCCGGGGCCCGGGCGGTTCGAGCTGCGGCTGCCCGATGGCGCGGTCAATCCATATCTGCTCCAAGCTGTGATCCTCGCCGCGGGCCTCGACGGGCTGGCAACGACGGCCGATCCCGGGCCGCACAGCGATGTCGACATGTACCGAGAGGGCCATGTGGTCACAGGCGCCCCGCGCCTGCCGCTCAACCTGCTCGACGCCCTGCGCGCCTTCGAAGCCGACGAATCCCTGCGCGCGAACCTGGGGGACGCCTTCGCCTCTGCCTACCTCAAGCTGAAGCGCGGTGAGTGGGACAGCTACTGCGCCCATTTCACTGCCTGGGAGCGCGAGACCACGCTCGATGTCTGAGGTGGCAGTGGTGGCCCAGCATCCAGACCCGGACGGCGGCGAGTTTGACGCTGGCAAGAAA
>NZ_VRVA01000150.1:0-10669 GCF_008039945.1 Methylobacterium sp. WL64 | reverse complement strand
TCAGGGGGGCGGGCATGGCGCGGGCGGCTGCGAGAGGTCGGGCGTTATCGCACCGGCACCGCGATCGGCCAAGGCGGCGCGGGCGCACGGGATGGGCCTCCGTTCCAACCCGTGCGCCGGCAGCGATGTCTCGGCCGAAGCGGTCGTCGCCCTGATTGCGGTCCAGTGCCGGTCGCGCCCGGACGCTAGCCCCTCGGCGTCGGCCGCCAGTCGGGCGATGCCATCTCGAAGCCGGAGAAGTCGAAGCCCGGCGAGACCGTGCAGCCCACGAGCGTCCAGGCGCCGAGGCTGGTGGCGGTCTGCCAATGGCCGGCCGGCACCACGCATTGCGGGCGCTGCCCGGCGGCGAGGTCGGGTCCGAGATGCTGGGCGGTGGCGTCGTGGCCGTTCGGGCTCGTGGTGATCACCAGCGGCGCGCCGGCATGCCAGTGCCAGATCTCGGTGGCGTCCACGCGGTGCCAGGCCGAGGCCTCGCCGATGTCGAGCAAAAAATAGATCGCGGTGCCGACCGAGCGGCCGTCCACCATGCGCGGATCGCGGAAGGTCTCGCGGTAATGCCCGCCCTCCGGATGGGGTTTGAGGCCCAGGGTCGCGATCACCTCGGCTGCTGTCGTCATTCGCCTCTCCGCGTGCCGCGCCGGCGGCTTGCCGGCACTTGGCGCCGATGGTACCGGCGCAACACTCTCAAGGTCCCAAAAAAATGCCGAGCCCGATCGTACGCCTCCACCGTGGCGACCTGCCCGCCGATTACGATGCGGGCCGGGCGGTGGCCATCGACACCGAGACGCTCGGCCTCAACCCGCACCGGGACCGGCTCTGCGTGGTGCAGATCTCAACGGGGGACGGCACGGCCGACGTAGTCCAGATCCCGCAGGACGGGCCGGAGCCGGTCGTGCTCAAGCGCCTCCTGGCGGATCCCGAAGTCCTGAAGATCTTCCACTTCGCCCGGTTCGACGTGGCGGTGCTGTTCAAGGCGTTCGGCGTAATGCCGGCGCCGGTCTACTGCACCAAGATCGCCTCGAAGCTCGCCCGCACTTACACCGACCGCCACGGGCTCAAGGACGTGGTCCGCGAGCTGGTGGGCGTCGATCTCTCCAAGCAGCAGCAATCCTCCGATTGGGGCGCCGAGACTCTGACGCAGGCCCAGCAGGATTACGCGGCCTCGGACGTGCTCCATCTCCACGCCGCCCGGGAGCGGCTCGACGCGATGCTGGCTCGGGAGGGCCGCACCGATCTCGCCGCCGCCTGCTTCGCGTTCCTGCCGACCCGCGCCCGGCTCGACCTCGACGGCTGGCCGGAGACCGACATCTTCGCGCACACCTGAGCAATGGCGCCCGGTCCCCGGGCGGCGATTCCTGTGCAGAACGGGGCTTTCCGTCACCGCAGCGCGATGGGGGACTACTAGGTTTCCTGCGCCGGGGCTCGCGAGTCGCGGCCAGGCCCTCCTCGCCGGTCATCCACCCGATGAGGCCGGCCGGGAGGGCCCGTCCTCAGGTCAGCGTGCGCGAGCCGGACGGCGTCGCGATCCGGGCGGTGTAGCGCGGGACCGGGCCGGGGACGATCTGCGGCGGGTCGATGAGGCCGAGCCCCGCCAGCCGGGCCGCCGTCGCGTCCGGGTCCGGGTGCTCCAGCTTGAAATCCGCGAGACGTGCCCCAAGATCCGGCATCGTTTCGGCCGGGTGCGGACGGCGGCCCCAATCCATCGCGTAGGGCGCGGCGCCGTCCGCCGGCCAGGTCCCGTCCGGGCGCAGGCCGAAGCGCCACGACAGCGCGCCCCGGGTCAGCGTCGCCGCCGCGCCGAGTAGGTCGGGATGGGCGGCGAGCAGGGTGTCGAGGTCGTCGGTGCGGGCGACGAAGCCGCGCAGCCGCCGGCCGGCCTCCCACTCCGCCCGCACCCGCGCGGCCTCGCCGAGGCCGAACCAGCGGGCGCGCGCCGGAGGCGCTGCCTCGGGATCGACGGCGATCACTTCGAGGAACGTCGATGCGCCGAGGCGCAGCAGGTGGTTGCGGGTGCCCATTTCGGGATGGCGCCCGCCTTCCGGCATGTCGAGGCCGAGGCAGTCGCGGACATGGGCCACGCCCTCCGCGAGATCGGGGGCCACGACGACGAGGTGGTCGAGGGTGAGCATGCGTGCATCCGCCGCTTTGAACGATCGAGACTGCCGCGTGTCACAAGCTCTTCCGCTGGTCGAGATGAACCTGGATAAGGAAGCGCCGAAGGTCCTCCGGATCACGTAAGTGCAAGTCGATGCAGGCGGTGGCCCAGAGTTTTATCCCTTCCTTCGGTGTCAGGTCGCTCTCCAGCACCGCGCCTTTGAAATCGTGCAAGCAGCTCGATCCTCGCCCTTGAAGCAGCCGAGAATCGCGGCGGTGGCTTCCTCGGACGACGCGTCCTGATCGTCGATGCTCTAATTGAACCGCTCACCGAAGTGGATGAATTCCGGTGTGGCGGGCATCCGTCCCGATTCCCGCCGCGCCCGGTTCCGCAGCTTGCTCTGCCGGCTCACGACTGCTTTCGCGTCACAATCTGTCTCGCACTCTCTTGAGGAAGGCTCGGAGTCCGGCGCCATCATAGAATACGATGTCTGCCTCCGACGACCACCACAGCTTTCGCAGTTCCTCGTCCGAGACATCATCCTGCGTGAGGGTGTCAAGATAGGCCTTCAGGTGGCCTCGTTCGGTGTCGTCCTTGAAAGGGGAAAGGATCCATTGAATGATCGCGTCTTCAGTCGAAAAATCATCCATAAGATATTGATGGAATTGACGTGTGAATGTGTCAAATTCTGACGATTTTACCAACGGACGTGAAGCCGATTGGATAATGATTTCAGGGCGGAGGGCTTGTTTTAAAATATCGCCTTCAGCAGTATTTTGCGACATAAGTACGATAATTGGAAAAAACGACATAATCATTTTCAGATCTCTTAGTAATCACAATCGGTCACGAATCTTATTCAAGAACAATCTCAGTGGAGGCGCGGAATGGAACAACCACTGCGCTTTCGAGTCGTTCCAGATACCTAATAATTCCTTGTCGTCGAAATCGTCGCTGGCGATAAGAGAGAGATAGCCACGCAAAGATAAGCGGCGCTCTTGCGAAAACGGCTCTATGGCAAATTGCAATAATTCCGCCTCGGTGCTGAAAATGCGATCGACGTCTTGAAAAAAGCGTTCGGTTAATTCGTCAAACTCGGGATGTGTAGACATTTCAATCTCCTTCATTGTAAGGAAATGCCGATTGTACGTGATAACCTCGCGATGACCGCCGATCGCGGACTATATATATGGCAACGCCATACGTATTTCTCATGTACATCACGCCATCTTTGGTAATGTATGCCTCGCGGCCGGTTCGATATCCGAACCGCGTTGTAAAGTAGGCGCGATCTTTCTCCCCAGACGCCACTTCATCAACGCGCTGCGCGTTGATTTCTAACGTTCGGGTGACGAGATCGTTAGCTGACTCTCGGGAGTCAAACGAGCCGTCGCGTTGCAGTCCACCATGGGCCAACAGGTTTCCCCATTGGCTCTTCCGCACGCGTTCCATCATCTCTTCGTCGGTCTTTCCGACGTGTGAATCAATTGTATGCCCCCAAATTTTTCCTCTTCTTCTTCTAAAAATACATTATATTGGTATTTATCTTTGTCGCTGACATTATATATGCGCGCTGTGTTGTCGTTCTCAGACCGAACTGAACCGTCGTCACTCGTCCACTGTCCCCCGTCCGGATGCCCAGCGGGGACCCGCGGCTGGCCGGGATTGTAGGCCCGAAGGATGAGGCCAAGTCGAAGCAGCTTCACCTCAACACTGAGAGCTGCCAGCTGCCACCGGAACCGGGTGACGACGATCTCTTTCGTGACCATGAATCACCCCGCCTGCGAGCGGGTCATTCATAGGCTAATAATCTTATGTGTCAAGCGTGTTCTTGCTTTGTTCGAAACTGACTTTGGAGCGGGCGACGGGCGCTTCCACCTCACCTCTCACAGCCGGGGCCGGGCTTCGCGCCCGGCCCCCCCTCACATCACAGCGAGTAGTACTGCACGAACTCGATCGGGTGCGGGGTCATCTCGTAGCGCAGCACCTCGGTCATCTTCAACTCGATGAACGAGTCGATCTGGTCGTCCGTGAACACGCCGCCCTCCTTGAGGAAGGTGCGGTCCTTGTCGAGGCTGGTGAGCGCCTCGCGAAGCGAGCCGCACACGGTCGGGATCTGCTTCAGCTCCTTCGGCGGCAGCTCGTACAGGTCCTTGTCCATCGCCGGGCCCGGGTCGATCTTGTTGCGGATGCCGTCGAGGCCGGCCATCAGCAGGGCCGAGAAGGCCAGGTAGGGGTTGGCCATCGGGTCGGGGAAGCGGACCTCGACGCGCTTGGCGTTCGGGCTCTTGGTCCACGGGATCCGGCAGGAGGCCGAGCGGTTGCGCGCCGAGTAGGCGAGCAGCACCGGCGCCTCGTAGCCCGGCACCAGCCGCTTGTAGGAGTTGGTCGACGGGTTGGTGAAGGCGTTGAGCGCCTTGGCGTGCCGGATGATGCCGCCGATGTACCAGAGGCATTCCTGGCTGAGCCCGGCATACTTGTCGCCGGCGAAGACCGGCTTGCCGTCCTTCCAGATGGACTGGTGGACGTGCATCCCCGAGCCGTTGTCGCCGAAGACGGGCTTGGGCATGAACGTCGCCGACTTGCCGTAGCTCTGGGCGACGTTGTGGATGCAGTACTTGTAGATCTGCATGTGGTCGGCGAGCTTGGTCAGCACGTCGAACTTCATGCCGAGCTCGTGCTGGGCGCTGGCCACCTCGTGGTGGTGCTTCTCGACCTTCACGCCCATGGACTGCATCGCGGCCAGCATCTCGCCGCGCATGTCCTGGGCCGAATCCTGCGGCGGGACCGGGAAGTAGCCGCCCTTGGTCTGGACCCGGTGTCCGAGGTTGCCGCCCTCGTAATCGGTGAAGCCGTTGGTCGGCAGCTCGGTCGAGTCGAGCTCGAAGCCGGTGCGGTAGGGGTCGGCGGCGAACTTCACGTCGTCGAACACGAAGAACTCGGCCTCGGGGCCGACATTGATCGTGTCGCCGATCCCGGTCTGCTGCAGGTAGGCCTCGGCGCGCTTGGCGGTGCCGCGGGGATCGCGGGAATAGGGCTCGCCGGTGGCGGGCTCGAGCACGTCGCAGATGATCGACAGGGTCGAGGCCGAGAAGAACGGGTCGAGGCAGGCGGTGGACGGGTCCGGCATCAGCAGCATGTCGGACTCGTTGATCGCCTTCCAGCCCGCGATCGACGAGCCGTCGAACATCGTGCCTTCGGCGAAGATCTCATCGTCGATCAAGGAGACGTCGAACGTGACGTGCTGCCACTTGCCGCGCGGGTCGGTGAACCGGAAGTCCACGTAGCGTACGTCGTTGTCCCGGATGGTCTTCAGAACCTCGGCCGCAGTCGTCATCGTGGGCATCCTCCAGGAAAGGCGTCGGGGATTCTCGCTCGGGGCGGCCGTCGTCGGGTCGGGCCGCACCGGCCGAGCCGCTTGATATCCGTCGCGCGCGCGCGTTGCCACCCGCGGACGGGCGAAATCGCCCATGGAACGAGACGTTTGGCTCTTTCTCGGAGCAAGCCTCTCGATTCTGTGATTGCCTATCCGCGCAATCACCACCCATCGAAGGCGGTCGAAGACAGTCCTGGCATGCTCCATGCAAAGGCGGCAGCGGCCGTCGAGATGGCGGCATGCCGTTCGCGTCGCCTGGGGGTTGACCGGGTCGCGCATCGACAACGGACGAGAGAACCGGAATGACGAAATATAAGCTCGAGTATATATGGCTCGACGGGTATACGCCGGTCCCGAACCTGCGCGGTAAGACGCAGATCAAGGAATTCGACAGCTTCCCGACCCTCGATCAACTTCCGATGTGGGGCTTCGACGGCTCGTCCACGAAGCAGGCCGAGGGCGGCAGCTCCGACTGCATGCTCAAGCCCGTGCGCCACTTCCCCGACCCGGCCCGCAAGAACGGCGTCCTGGTCCTGTGCGAAGTGATGATGCCGGACGGCAAGACCCCGCACGAGTCGAACAAGCGCGCGACCATCCTGGACGATGCCGGCGCCTGGTTCGGCTTCGAGCAGGAGTACTTCCTGTACAAGGACGGCCGCCCGCTCGGCTTCCCGGCCAGCGGCTTCCCGGCCCCGCAGGGCCCCTACTACACCGGTGTCGGCTATTCGAACGTCGGCGACGTCGCCCGCAAGATCGTCGAGGAGCACCTCGACCTCTGCCTCGACGCCGGCATCAACCACGAGGGCATCAACGCCGAGGTGGCCAAGGGCCAGTGGGAATTCCAGATCTTCGGCAAGGGCTCCAAGAAGGCCGCCGATGAGATGTGGATGGCCCGCTACCTGCTGCAGCGGCTCTGCGAGTCCTACGGCATCGACGTCGAGTACCATTGCAAGCCGCTCGGCGACACCGACTGGAACGGGTCGGGCATGCATTGCAACTTCTCGACCGCGTTCATGCGCGAGCACGGTGGCAAGGCCTATTTCGAAGCGCTCATGGAGGCGTTCAAGACCAACCGCGAGGATCACATCGCCGTCTATGGCCCGGACAACCACATGCGGCTGACCGGCAAGCACGAGACCGCCTCGATCCACGAGTTCTCGTACGGCGTGGCCGACCGCGGCGCCTCGATCCGCGTGCCCCACTCCTTCGTGAACAGCAGCTACAAGGGCTACTTGGAGGATCGCCGCCCAAACTCGCAGGGCGACCCCTACCAGATCGCCTCGCAGGTGCTGAAGACGATCTCTTCGGTGCCGACCGAGGCCGCCGTCGCAGCCTGAGGCGGACCGAAAGCCAAGAGCTTTCGACGTCGAGCAATCCCCGGAGCCGGGCCCTCGCGCCCGGCTTCGCCGTTTTCAGGTCCGGCGCGGGCGCTCGTCGTCGCGGATCGCGGCCTCGTGGTACCAGGCGCCGCCGAAGCTCGGCATCGGCGCAGGTTTGGCCTTCTCGGCCGCCCGCGGCGCCGGTCGGGCGCGCCGGAACGCCGACAATTCGTAGATCTTGGCGGTCTCGCGCCCGTCGGTTCCGGCCATCACATGGTCCTCCTGAGTGGGATCGAAGCGGCCGATCCGGCCGCGCGATCCCGAGGATGTGGGGTTGCCGGCCCAACACTCCATGCCCCGGCACGTCGATGCCGGACATTCGTGCAGCGTGAATTCTTAGGCAGGATGGTGGCGGGACAGGAAGCACAAGTTCGCGGCGCGGGAATGCTGATCGTTCCCGTGATCAAGGCGTAAGATCCGCGGGCTGGACGCCGCGCGGATCAGCCTTCAGATCGCGTCGGTGCCAGTCTCGCCGGTGCGGATGCGGATCGCTTCTTCGATCGTCGAGACGAAGATCTTGCCGTCGCCGATGCGCCCGGTCTGGGCCGACTTGCGGATCGCTTCCACGGCGCCCTCGACGAGGGCGTCCGACAGCACGATCTCCAGCTTCACCTTGGGCAGGAAGTCGACCACGTATTCGGCGCCGCGGTACAGCTCCGTATGGCCCTTCTGACGGCCAAAACCCTTTGCCTCGATGACGGTGATGCCCTGGAGGCCGACCTCCTGGAGCGCCTCCTTCACCTCGTCGAGCTTGAAAGGCTTGATGATCGCTTCGATCTTCTTCATGCCGCTCGGGCCTGCGCTGCGCTGCCGGATATTTCTAACATCGTCGGGAAGCCTCCGCCACGCCGATTTCGCGACGGGCATCACGTTAATGCCCATTCGGAGCGCAAGCTACGCACATCCTTCGGGCTTTCGATGATTTTCTGGCGCATTTTTAATCAAAGGTGTTCGGTGCACGGGCAGACGTGGGGATGAGCATGCGAGTGCTGACGGTGGCGGCGATGCGCCGGGTCGATGCGGCGGCCATCGACTGCGGTATTCCTGGCTTTCGACTGATGGAGGCCGCTGGTGCCGTGGTGGCCGCCCGCGCCGCGGCCCGGTTGCCCGATGGCGGACGGGCCGTCGTGCTGTGCGGGCCCGGCAACAATGGCGGCGACGGGTTCGTCGCCGCGCGGCTGCTGGCGGAACGCGGCTACCGGATCGAACTGTGCGTCCTCGGCGATCGCTCCGCCCTAACAGGTGATGCAGCCCTCGCGGCCGAGGCCTGGACCGGCCCCGTGCATCCAGCCACGGCCGACGCACTGCCCTCCGGCGACCTCGTGATCGACGCGCTGTTCGGAGCCGGCCTGTCGCGCGACCTCGACGGTGCCGCCCGTGCCCTGGTCGAGGCCGTGAATGCCGGTGGCTGCCCGGTGCTGGCCGTGGACGTCCCGAGCGGCGTGGACGGCGACACCGGCGCCGTACGCGGCGTCGCGATCCGCGCCGTGGAGACCGTGACCTTCGTCGCGTTCAAGCCGGGGCATCTGCTTCAGCCCGGGCGGGGCCTGTGCGGGCACCGGCACCTGGCCGATATCGGGGCGGGTGAAGCAGCCTTGGCGATCGGCCTCGCAGCGGCCGAGCCGGCGCTCTACCGGAACGGGCCGGATCTGTGGGTACGGGTGTTCCCACGCCTAACCGGCGAGAGCCATAAATACACCCGCGGGCACGCGTTGGTTCTGTCCGGGCCCGCCACCAAGACCGGTGCGGCCCGGCTCGCCGCCAGGGGCGCCCTGCGGGTCGGGGCCGGCCTGGTCACGCTCGCGTCCCCCACGGCTGCGCTGGCGGAGAACGCCGCCCAGCTCACCGCCATCATGCTGCGTCCCTGCGAGACCGCCGACGACCTCGACGACCTGCTCACCGATGAGCGCCTCAACGTCGTGCTGGCCGGTCCGGGCCTTGGGATCGGCGAGCCGACCCGCGAGCGGGTTGCGGTGGCGGCGGCCGCCGGGCGCAGCCTAGTCCTGGATGCCGACGCGTTGACCAGCTTCTCGGGGCAGGCCCCTTTGCTGGCCGCCCATATCGCGGACGGGGAATCGCACGCCGTGCTCACCCCCCACGAGGGCGAGTTCGCGCGGCTGTTCGGCGGCACGGACGCCACCACCGAGGGCGCCGACAAGGTCGCCCGCACCCGCGCCGCCGCCGCACTCACCGGTGCCGTCGTCGTGCTGAAAGGATCCGATACCGTGATCGCGAGCCCGGACGGCCGGGCGACGATCAACGATCACGGCACCCCGTATCTCGGCACGGCCGGATCGGGTGATGTGCTCGGCGGCCTGATCGCCGGGTTGCTGGCGCAGGGCATGCCGCCCTTCGAGGCCGCCGCAGCCGCCGTCTGGCTCCACGGCGATGCCGGCCTGCGCCACGGCCCGGGCCTGATCGCCGAGGACATTCCCGAACTGATGCCCGCTGTCCTCAGTGGTCTCCTCGACGCTGCCCCGTAGGGAACGGGCTGCCGTTCAGGTGACCTCGAACAGGGTCCACAGGCCGGTGTCGAACCGCTCCAGCACCGTGGCGCTGATCAGCCAGCGCCCCGGATTGTCGGCCAGGAAGCCGATGCGGGCGGTCCGGCCTTCCAGAAGCTGGAACGTGTCGAGCCAGTAGGGCTCCCAGCCGTCGTCGAGGGGATGGAGAAGCCGGAAGCAATGGCCGTGCAGGTGCAGGGCCTGCGGGAAGCCGGTCTCGTTGCGCAGGGCCAGAACCACGACCTGCCCGCGCTTCACCGTGAAGATCGGCTGGAGGCCCGTTGTGGCGCTGGCCCCGTTCACCGCCCAGATCTTCTGGGGATCGCCGGTATAGACCGGCTCCGGCGCCGGCTTGTCCTTTCCGGCATCCTTGGCGGCCTTCGGGACGATCGCGCCGCCGGTGATCACCACGTCCCGCCGCAGGGCGTTCTGGAGCTTGATCTCCGCGGGCAGGCGCTTGTTCTCGCCGATCGGGCCGATCGGCGGCCGCTTGTCGGCGATCGGGGTCCCCTTCGTGGTGACGGTGGCCAGGGTCAGGCCCTGTCCGACCAGCGCGATGATCGAGCACACGGCGCCTTCGGTCTCGGGCAGGTCGACCATCAGGTCGTAGCGGGTGCCCGGAGGGAACGGCAGGGTCGCCCGCAGGGGCTCGAACGTGTCGGTCGGCTGCCCGTCCACCGCCGCCACGTAGACCTTCACGCCTTCGAACCGGAGCCGGGTTCCGCGAGCGTTGCAGGCATTGCCGAGCCGCAGGCGGACGCGCGCGCCCGGACGCGCTTCGAACGTGTCCGGAACGGGCTTGCCGTTGACGGTCACGAGATTGCCGAGCCGTCCGTTCGCCGCTGCGAACTGAACCTGACCGAACGGCATCACGCTGGCGTCGTCTTCCAGCCGCCAATCTTGCATCACCAGGCCGACGTCTGCATCGACCAGCGGCGGGGTCGCCTCCTCGACCACCAGCATGCCGGCGAGACCCCGGCCGGACGGCTCGCTCGCTCCGCCGACCACGAGGGGGCGGATCAGGAAGGTGCCGGCGTCGGGAGGCGTGAACTGGTAAAGAAAGCTGCCGCCGGGCGGGATCGGCGCCTGGGTGACGCCGCCGACGCCGTCCATCGCGTTGACGTTGCGCACCCCGTGCCAATGGAGCGAGAGCGGCTTGTCGGTGCGGTTCTCGATCTTGAGCCGGACCGGCTGACCGATCTTGACCCGGACCAGCGGGGGCAGGGCCTTGCCGTCGAAACACCAGACCGGTGTCTCGGCCGCGGGCTCGGGCCGCAGACGGGTCTTGCCCGGGGCGGCCGGCAGGGCGGGGGGC
>NZ_VRVA01000014.1:0-102244 GCF_008039945.1 Methylobacterium sp. WL64 | reverse complement strand
GACGAGCAGGTGCCAGCGATCCGCGACCTGCGTCGCCGTCGGTGCTCCCGTGCGCGCGGCCTCGGCGTAGGGTCCCGAACGGTCACGGCTGACGACGGTCACGCTCGGATGGGCGGTGAGCCAGTCCCGCACCGGTGCCGACGAGCGGCCGGGCAACAGATCGATGACGCGCCGCCGCTCCAAGTCGCACACGATGGTGCCGTAGGACCGGCCGCGCCGCCACGCCCAATCGTCGACGCCGATGACCCGCGGCGGCGGAGACGGTACGGTCCCGCGACGACGGATCAGGCGCAGGACGGTGTCGCCGCTGACAGGCATGGCCAGCCGCCGCGACAACCTTGCGCCAGCCTCACCACCCAGCACCATGCCGATGTCGGTCTGCGCCTCGGCCAACCGGTCGCTGCGGCGCGCCTTGCGCGTACCCAACCCTGGCACGCGTTCGGCAAAGATCCGCCCCGGGCAATGGCCGCAGCGGAAGCGGCGAACCTGCACCCGCCACGTCACCGACCGGTCCTGCCAGGGCAGGTCGTCGAACGTCCGCCAATACCTGCTGTGCACCCGCACTGACGCCCGCCCGCAGACCCGACAGCAGGCTTGGGCTGCCGTGGTTCGGGCGGTGATCAGCAACCCGGAGGTGTCCAGCGTCAGACCATCGACGTGCAGGCCGTCCGGGACCAACGGCAACGACGGGTTCGAGATCGGCATCGCACTGCCCTCGGGCCACCACGTGAACCAACGCCCGAATCATCCCGCAGCACCGAAATTGCGGATGAACCCGAAGCATGACCCCGGCAAGATCGAAGCTAACGCTCTCATCGATCTACAAAAATTGACACAGAGGTGGGGTCACGATCGGCGCCGATCGTGACCCCACTTCCAAGCAAATTTCAGCTTAAATTTCAACGTATTGAGCTGTATTTGGGAGGGGCGAACCTTCGACGCTTATTTACAATCTGGGCGCTCTGACGCAGCAATCGCTGTGGATCGGCGTCGAAGCATGAGTCTCGCAAAAGCGCTCCCCACTTATTGATGTCGTAAGCAAATCTAAACTTTGGATGGGCTCACGATTGGCATCGATTGTAGCCCCATCTTCGAACTAATTGCATCCGACATTGCAACGAATTGAGCAGATTTTCGATAGGGGCCATGCTTCAGCACCGATCCTTATCTAGGAGAACGATGCGGCTCAGTTCAACGCCGTTGTTCGGCTCGACGCCGATGTATCGGGATACGGAACGCGTGTTCATTAGTACCCAGAAGACGCAGACGCTTACGAGCCTGGAGGCATCGATGCTGTCCCTTCAACAGGCCAGCGGCCAGCCTAGCAGCCGAGAACTGTCATCATCATAAACTTTCTCGCCTAGCGAGAAGAATTTTTCGGGATCCGAGATATTGGCCTGGACAGTCTTGGATTCGGGACTGCACACTGGAGCCAACGAACAAGATTTCCGGGAGGAAGGATGCTGCTGGAGACAGCCGCGCCCCGCGTGGAGGAACCGCGCTCGTCTCTGTCGAAGGCGCTAGCATTGCTGGTCGTCGTCGCCGAGCGCAGCCAGAAGGGCGTCAGTCTGAGCTCCGCCGCCACGCGCACCGGTCTTCACGTTGCGACCGCCCACCGCCTGCTTACGGCTCTCGTCGACGAGAACTTCCTGAACTTCGATCCTTATACGAAGCGGTACTTCCTCGGGCTGATGCCCTACGAGATCGTCAACCGGGCAGGTCCCGATCTGGAGTTTCTTCAGCTCCGCAAGACGCTTCGCCCCTTCCTCGACATCGCGCAGCAGTCAATCGGCGGCATCATCAATCTGTCGGTACCGTCCCAGGGGGAGTCCCTCTGCATCGCGGTCATCGAAGGACGCGCCCAGATCCTCGTCAGCACGCTGAAGGTGGGAGCCCGGCGCCCGCTCGGCGTCGGCGCGGCGAGCCTCGCCCTTCTGGCGGCGCATCCCGCCGGGGCTCGGGCGGCGATCATCGGACGCGAGGCCGAGAGGTACCTCAAGTACGGACGGCTGACGGCGGCGATCGCGACGGAGGCCTGCGAGCGTTTTCCGATCGACGGCTACGTCGTGAACGAGGCGCTGATCATCCCCGACATCGGTGCTCTGGCGATTCCGGTCTTCAAGGACGGCGCCCTGGTCTGCGCCGTTTCGGTCACCAACACGATCTCGTACCTGCACCCTGATGCCCGGGCCGGGCTCGCCGAGACCCTGCGCCGCGCCGTCGTGGATGCGGGCTTCCAAGCCGAGGCCGCCTGACCGATGTATCCGATCGACCTCTTCTTCCGTCAGGCGGCCCGGACCCCCGAGGCGATCGCCCTGGAGTTCGGCGACCACCGGGTCACCTACGCCGATCTCGTCGCGCGCGCCGGGGCGCTCGCGGCCGGCCTGCAGGCCCTCGACCAGGAGCCGCAGTCGCGCGTCGGCATCTGCTGCTTCAACCACGTCGAGCACGTGGTGGCGTGGCTCGCCGTGCTGGCCGCCGGAAAGGTCTGGGTCCCGCTCTACCCAAAGAACAAGTCGGCCGAGATCGGGTCGGGCATAACCTTCACCGAGGCTTCGATCGTAATCGCCGATGAGGCGGCGCGCTCCCTGGTCGAGGGTACCGGAGCCGCGATCCTGGTGGCGGACCCGAACGGGGGCGCGGGAACCACGGGCGGCCTCGCCCGGGCACATGCTGGAGCAGCGCCGTGCTTCCATGCGCTGCCGCTCCACGCGACGCAGGCGATCAAGTTCACCGGTGGGACCACGGGCAAGCCCAAGGGTGTGATGCAGCCCTACCGGGCATGGAACACCAACATCGCGACCCAGATCGCCGCCTGGGGCCTGAAGCCGGGCGAGCGGCTGCTGGCGGCGGCGCCGATCACCCACGGCACCTCGACCTACATCCTGCCGACGCTGGGCACCGGCGGGACGCTCGTCCTGCGCGACCAGCCGCGGCCGGAGGAGATCCTGCGCTGCTTCGCCGAGGAGCGCATCGCCACGACCTTCCTGCCGCCGACCGTGATCTACATGATGATGGAGCTGCCGGCGGCGCGGCGCGGCGCCTACCCGCATCTGCGCAACCTCGTCTACGGCTCGGCCGCGATGCGCCCCGACGCGATCGCGCAGGCGCAGTCCGTGTTCGGCCCCTGCATCGCTTCGACCTACGGCCAAACGGAGGCGCCACAGATCGCCACCATGATCTCGGCCGAAGAGCTCATGATCCCGGACAAGCGCGCCACCGTCGGCCGCGAGACCATGCTGACCCGGGTCGCGATTCTCGATCCCGAGGGCACCATCCTGCCGACCGGCGCCTACGGCGAGATCGCCATCCGCGGCGACCTGGTCATGACGGGTTACTGGAAGCAGCTGGACAAGACCGCTGAGACGATCCGCGACGGCTGGCTTCTGACCGGTGATCTCGGAAGCTTCGACGCGGACGGCTTCCTGTCGATCAAGGGTCGGGCGAAGGACCTGATCATCACGGGTGGCTTCAACGTCTACCCGGCCGACGTCGAGCCAGTGCTCGCCCAGCACGCCGCGGTCTCGGACTGCGCGGTCTTCGGCGTCCCCGACGACAAGTGGGGCGAAGCCGTCCATGGCGCAATCGAGCTGCGGGCCGGCATGGCGGCGGATCCCGAGGAGATTATCCGCTTCGTCAAGGACCGGCTGGGCTCGGTGAAGGCGCCGAAGTCGATCGCCTTCTACGAGGC
The DNA here is from genome assembly GCF_008039945.1 of Methylobacterium sp. WL64. Lineage (NCBI taxonomy): Bacteria > Pseudomonadati > Pseudomonadota > Alphaproteobacteria > Hyphomicrobiales > Methylobacteriaceae > Methylobacterium > Methylobacterium sp. WL64. Next base: position 98,553 of record NZ_VRVA01000014.1, on the reverse strand, counting down.
TCTGCCGCGCAACAATTACGGGAAGCTGCAGAAGCAGGTCCTGGTCCAAGACCATGTCGAGCGCACCGCCCGGGAGAGGCAGCAGCCATGAGCAACGCCAAGACGCCGACCACCGCCTTGAGCCACCACACCAAGGACGCGATTTTCTATCGCGAGAAGAACCTCGTCACCGACATCCTGAAGCCCGGCGCCGCGCCCGACTTCGTCGCGGAGGCCGCCGCCCACATCCTTGGACGGGACGTCTCCGACGGCGAGCGGCGCGTCCTCAACGCCATCATGATCACCATGATGGAGCACGGCTTCACCCCGAGCGCCATCGCGACCCGCTCCATCTACATGAGCGCGCCGGAGAACATGCAAGGCGCGGTGGCCGCCGGCCTGCTGGCGGTCGGCAGCCAGTTCGTCGGCACGGTCGAGAACAACGCCCGGATCCTGAACCAGCTCGTCGCCCTGGAGGAGGAAGCGCAGCGTTCACTGGCGGAGCGCGTCGTGGACGACCACAAGGCCCGCAAGGTCCACATGCCGGGCTTCGGCCACCACCTGCACCGCCCAGAGGATCCGCGCGCGGTCCGCCTGCTGGAGATCGGGGCGGAGAACGGTCTCAAGGGCGGCCACGTCGCCGCCCTGCGCCTCCTGTCGACGGTGGTCGACCAGCGAGCGGGCCGACACATCACCATCAACGCCACGGGCGCCACCGCCGCCCTGCTGGGCGAGATGGGCGTGCCGGTCGAGCTGATGCGCGGTTTCTCGCTGATCGGCCGCACGGCCGGGCTCGTGGCCCATATCGCCGAGGAGCGGCAGCGCCCGAGCGGCCGGTTCATCTGGGATCTCGTCGACAAGTCGATCCCGTACGAGGCCTGACGATGCGCGATCATGCCCTCGTCACCGGCGGCAGCCGCAACATCGGCGGGGCGATCGCGCAGCGCCTCACCGCGGACGGATTCAAGGTCATCGTCCTCGACGTGGTGAAGCCGGAGCACGACGCCCTGGACGACTTCGTCGAGGTCGACCTGTCCGACGCGGCGGCGCTGCCCCGGACGCTCGCCGACGCCATCGCGGGGCGGACGGTGACCCGCCTCGTCAACAACGCCGGCATCGTCGCCCCCGCTTCCCTGGAGGACACCGATCCGGCGAGTCTCGACGCGGTCTCGGCCGTGAACCTGAAGGCGCCGATCCTCTGCGCGCAGGCGCTCCTTCCGGGCATGAAGGCGGCGGGCCGGGGCCGCATCGTCAACATCTCCAGCCGCGTCGCCCTCGGCAAGGAGCTGCGCACTGTCTACGCGGCGACGAAGGCCGGCCTGCACGGGATGACCAAGACCTGGGCGCTGGAACTCGGGAGGCACGGCATCACGGTGAATGCCGTCGGGCCCGGACCGATCCGGACGAGCCTGTTCGACGCGGTCAATCCGCCGAGCGACCCGCGCACCGATGCGATCATCCGTGCGGTGCCGGTGGCGCGCCTGGGCACCCCCGACGACGTCGCCGACGCCGTCAGCTTCTTCCTGTCCGATCGGGCGGGCTTCGTGACCGGACAGGTTCTCTACGTGTGCGGCGGGATGACGATCGGCTCCGCCTGATCGCCCGTCGCGACCGAAGCGACACAAGAAACGCGGACGAAGTCCGCGAGCCAACCGGGAGGACAACGTGGCATCTCTGACTCGGCGAGGCCTGGGTATCCTGACATTCGGAGCCGCATTGGCGGCCGGCGCCGCACAGGCGCAGCCGGCATGGCCCATCCGGACCGTGTCGATCATCGTCCCCTACTCCGCGGGCGGCGCCACCGACGTGTTGGCCCGCAAGGTCGCCGAAGGCCTCTCCGCCGCCCTCGGGAAGACGGTTGTGGTCGACAACCGGCCCGGGGCCGGCGGCACGCTCGGCACGGCCCTCGCCGCTAACGCGAAACCGGACGGTTACACCCTGTTCCTGGGTCAGGTGTCGTCCCACGGCATCGCGCCGAACCTCTACACGCAGCTGCGCTACGACCCGGTCAAAAGCTTCGTGCCCATCGTCTTCATCGAGACGATCCCCAACATCCTGGCCGTGAACAAGGACCTTCCGGTGAACTCGGTCGATGAGCTCATCGCCTACGCGAAGGCCCATCCCGACGCCCTGAACTTCGCCTCGTCGGGCACAGGCGCCTCGACGCACCTGTCGGGGGAGATGTTCAAGGCGTTGACCGGCATCAGCATGACCCACGTGCCGTTCCACGGCAGCGCCCAGGCGCTCGTCTCGGTCATGGGCGGCCAGACGCAGATGAGCTTCGACAACATGCCGTCGGTCTATCCCTACGTTACGGCGGGCAACCTGAAGGCGCTGGCGGTGACGACGTTGAAGCGGTCGCCCCAGGCCCCCGACGTCCCGACCATCGCCGAGGCGACCAAGAGCGCCGACCTGTCGCGCTACGACGTCAGCGCCTGGTTCGGGTTGTACGCCCCAACCAACACCCCGCGGCCAATCGTGGACCGCGTCAACGCGGCCGTGAACGCGATGCTGAAGGAGCCCGGCTTCGCGAAGTTCATCGTCGACAACGGAGGCGTCCCCGAGGGCGGGACGCCGGAGGATCTCGGCCGGTTCGGGGAGACCGAGCTGAAGAAGTGGAAGACCGTGATCGAGCAGGCCGGCGTGCCGAAGATGTAGCGCGGCGTAGGGGCGGTTCCGCCAGTCCACGGCGGGGTTTCGCCCGGACCCATGCCGCGCAGGACCGACGACCCCTCGGAGGAAGGGACAATGCGATGACGACTGCCGCGAAGGCGACGAGCCTCGATCGCGACCTCGAAGGACGCGTCGCCGTGGTTCTCGGCGCAGGTTCGATCGGCGCCGGCTGGGGCATCGGCAAGGCGATCAGCCTTCTCTACGCACGAGCCGGCGCGCATGTCGTCGCCGTCGACCGCGAGCCGTCCGCCGCGCAGGAGACCCGGGAGCTCATCCGGCAGGAAGGCGGCAGCGCCGAGGCCGTGGCCGTCGACGTCTCGGACGACGACGGACTCGTTGCATGCCTCGCGGCGGTAGGCGCGGCGCAAGGCGGGATCGACGTCCTCTACTTCAACGTCGGCATCGGGAAGGCCGGCCCGTCAACGGAGACCTCGGCAGCCGATTGGCGCCGGATCTCGGACGCGAACCTGACCGCGCTCCACTTGGCGGCCACAACCGTCATCCCGGGCATGCGCGCCCGCCGACGCGGCGTGATCCTCGCAACGTCCTCGATCGCGGGCATGCGCGACGTCGGCTATCCGCACCTCGCCTACGGCGCGACTAAGGCTGCGCTGATCCAATATCTGCGCCTGCTGGCCGTCGAGAACGCGCCCTACGGCATTCGGGCCAACACCATCGTCCCGGGTCTCATCGACACACCGCGCATCGAGAAGACTGTCGCAGGCTCCTACGCTGGTGGGCTCGAGCGCATGAAAGCTGTCCGGGCGTCACAGTGCCCCCTCGGCCGAATGGGCACCGCCTTCGACGTCGCGGAGGCCGCCCTGTTCCTGGCCTCGGACCGGGCGTCCTACGTGACCGGCACCGAGCTCTTGGTCGACGGAGGCCTCGCCGCGACAGCACGGGGTCCGGCCCCCGGCTGATCGGACCCCGCATCCGCCGGGCGGGCCCAGCACCCCTCCTGCGCGTCCCTGCGGCGCCAGCGCCGCCGTCAAGCCCGGAGCACCGACATGGCCAACCAGAATGCCGTCCGGGGGGCGGTCATCAGCGGCATCGCCCTTTGTTTCGGGCTGACGGCGCTCCGCTATCCGATCGGCAGCTTCGCCCATGCAGGCGCCGGTCTGTTCCCGCTGTTGGTCAGCACCCTGCTGCTGCTCATCGGCCTCGTCACACTGGTCAAGTCACGGTTCGAGCCCGCCAAGCCGTTCAGCTTCGCTTGGCGAAACATCGGCATCATCCTGCTCGGCCTCTTCGTCTTCGTGGTGGCCGCCAAGGTTGCCAGCATCGTCCTCGGCATCGTGCTCCTCGTCATGGTCTCGTCTCTGGCGGCCACGTCGTACTCGTGGAAGCGGGTGCTGGCCGTCTCGGTCGCCCTCATCGCCGTCGCGCTCGCGTTCCAGAAGGTGCTCGGCCTCAACCTGCAGGTGATCTGATGGATGTGATCACGAACCTCGCCTTCGGGTTCGAGCACGCGCTCACCTGGAGCAACCTGCTGTACTGCGCGATCGGCTGCGTCATCGGCACCATGATCGGGCTGCTGCCCGGGCTCGGCCCGCTCGCCACGATCAGCCTGCTGCTGCCGCTAACCTATTCGATCCCAGTCGACGGCGCGCTGATCATGCTGGCGGGGATCTATTACGGCGCCCAATACGGCGACAGCGTCAGCGCGATCACGATGAAGATCCCGCACGCGTCGAGCATCGTGGCCTGCATCGACGGCTACCAGATGACGCTGAAGGGGCGCACCGGCCTCGCGTTGTTCACCGCGGGGGTGTCGAGCTTCATCGGCGGCACAGTCGCCATCGTGGTCCTGGCCTTCCTAGCGCCGCTCCTCGGGCAGGTCGCCTTTCTGTTCGGACCGGCCGACTACTTCGCGCTCATGCTGCTCGGGTTCGTCTGTGTGAGCCTCGTGACGACCGGGAGCCTGCTGAACGGCCTCGCTATGTGCCTCCTCGGCGTGCTGCTCGGCCAGATCGGGACGGATTTGGAATCAGGCACGCTGCGCTTCACCCTCGGCCTGACGCCGCTCGTCGACGGCGTCAGCGTCGTGAGCGTCGCACTAGGCTGCTTCGGCATCGCCGAGATCTGCCGGAACCTCGACGCGCGCGAGGAGCGGTCGCCGTTCAACGGCAAGATCCGGCTGATGCCGAGCTGGCCGGAATTCAAGCGTATCATCCCGAGCGCGCTGCGTGGCAGCGTGGTGGGTTCGCTTCTCGGGATTCTGCCGGGGGGCGGTCCCACCATCGCGCAGTTCGCCGCCTACGCCATCGACAAGAAGGTCTCGAAGTACCGCCACGAGATCGGCTCCGGGTCGATCGAGGGCGTCGCCGGCCAAGCGGCAGCCGACGAGGCGGCCGCCCGCACGAGCTTCATCCCGCTCATGAGCATCGGCATCCCTGAGAACGCCGTCATGGCGCTGATGATGTCTGCTTTCATCATCAAGGGTATCCAGCCCGGCCCCAACATGATCGCCAAGCACCCGGACCTGTTCTGGGGTCTCGTCGCCAGCATGTGGATCGGGAACTGCTTCCTGCTGGTCCTGAACGTGCCCCTGGTCCGGTTCTGGCTGTCGATCTTCAAGATTCCCTACAGCGTCCTGTTCCCGTCGATCCTGTTCTTCTGCTGTGTCGGGACCTACAGCGTGAACAACAACCTCGACGACGTGTTCATCACCGCGGCCTTTGGCTTGCTCGGCTACATACTGATGCGCCTGAGCCTCGACCCGGCCCCGCTCATGCTAGGCTTCATCCTCGGTCCAATGCTGGAGGAGAACTTCCGCCGCGCCATGCTGCTCGGCCGGGGCAGCTTCAAGGTCTTTGTCACGCAGCCGATCAGCGCGACGCTGCTTGGCGCTATAGCCATATTGATCCTCGTCCAGATCGCCTCCGCGGTCGTGCGGATGCGCTCGGGTGGCTTCTCGCCCGCCGGTCAGGACGGAAGCGCGGACCGGGATGCATCGCCCGCCGAGATGATCAAGACGTCCGGAGGGTAGGCTGCCTTGATGGTATGCCTCGGAGGGCGCCCTGTCAGTCTACCGTGGCGCCAGAAAACTCGACGACCTTGCGCCACTTCTTGATCTCCCCGGCGATCAACGCGCCGAACGCCTCCGGCGATACACGCAATGGCGTCCCGCCTAGATCGGTGAGTTTCTTCTCCATGACCGGATCGGCCAGGATGTCATTAACTTCCTTGTTGAGGCGAGCGATCAGATCCGGCGGGGTTTTGTGCGGAGCACCGATCCCGAACCACGCGCTTGCCTCGTAACCCGGCACCGTTTCGGACACAGTCGGCACATCGGGCAGAGCCGGCGAGCGTTCGGCCGTCGTCACGGCGAGGGCGCGCAGGGTGCCCCCGCGTACGTGGCCGATCGAAGACGGCAGGTTGTCGAATATGACGTCGGCGTGGCCCGCGATGATATCGATGATCGCCGGGCCCGCCCCGCGGTAGGGCACATGTACCATCGGGACGCCGGTCATCGCTTTGAACAGCTCACCGGACATGTGTAGCGACGTGCCGATGCCGCTCGAGGCCATGTTCACCTTGTCTGGGTTAGCTTTGCAGTAATCGGTGAACTCTTTCACGGTCTTGATAGGTAGTTTTGGGCTGATCTCCATAATATTAGGCGATAGCATGATTCCCGCCACTGGGGCAATGTCGCGCTGGAAGTTGAAGCTCAGCTTTTTGTACAGACTGTCGTTGATACCGTTGGCCGGATTGACAAGCAGGATCGTATGGCCGTCCGGCTCGGCCCGGACGACCACGTCGGTGCCGATATTGTTGCCTGCCCCTGGGCGGTTCTCAACAAGAACCTGCTGGCCAAGGCGCCGACCCAGCGGTTCGGCGATGAGCCGACCGAGCACGTCGGTCGCGCCCCCCGGGGCATAGCCGACGACGAACCGAATTGGGCGCGTGGGGTAAGTCTGCGCGAGGGCGGATCGACCTGTCAGCGCGTTGGCCACACCGACTCCAAAGCCGGACGCCAACAATGATCTGCGCGACCATTTGGAATGCATGCCCGCCGCCTCCGTGAAGCCCCTTCTTGGATGGAGCCTGTCGATTCGTAGGATACGCGAGAATGCGGGGGCATCAATCTGAGTGTGTCGGGCGGCACGTGTGCCATCTGACAGTTTATCTCAATCCTGATCTAAGTGAATGCTAAATCCTTCAGATCGCCGCCGATGGCAGCCCCTCGACCTTACGATCTGTGGCCGCAACGAGGGCCTGGGCGAGCGCTGTCGATGAACACGCATCTGCAATCAAGATAGCTGCATTCTGGAACTACTAAATCCACACGTTGGAAAGCGTGACACTAGACAGCGATCATCCAAAGACAGATGAAAATTTTCACGGTCCGATGTCTGCTTTCCGGAAGCCTGAAACATTTCTTGAATGCCCGGGATGGGCGCAAAGCCGAACGGCCGGTTTTGCGCCTATCGGCGATCCGACATGGCGTATTTTGGCCGTTAGGAGCCCCACGAAAACAGCTTATATTTTATCGAGAAAATATGTCGGGCTTCCAAACGCTGGTAAAACGTTCGGTCAGGCGTGCATGTCTTCTTCAAACCAGGGTTTGCCAGAAACCGGACGGGTAGCTTTCGGCCAACTCCGGTCGGCCGCTTTGCGCCCATCACCGCCATACAGCCGTCGCCGACCGCACCCCGGAAGCGGACGCTGCGTTACCAGGGATTTCAGATCTGGAACGCGCTATGAGTATCAGCTTGCACGGCGCCCGCTAGCAGACATTCAGTTGCAGCACGCTAATCGCATAGTTCCGGTCAGCCTCTGACGTTCGGCGTGTCGGCTTTTTAGCCCTCAAAACCCTTGCCAGACTTCCTGTACTCAGGCCGCGGTGGCGCGAAGATGTCGAGGACCCGTGCACCCTCCGGCCCCGCCCTCATCGTGTGCGGAACGCCGCCCGGCGTTCGCCAGAAGTCACCCTTTTTCACGGTGATCTCCTCATCACCTTGGACGCGGACCGCCGTGCCTTCGAGTAGAACACCCCACTGCTCCTCCGGGTGATGGTGCATCGTGCCAACACAGTTTGGTTCGAGTGATACGATCGACAGCATCGCCTGATCACCCGCGAAGATGCGGGTGGTCAGACCAGGCGCAAGTTCACGGAGCAGCCCGTCCGTTGGGTTGTCGAGGTTATGGAATTCGTCGGATTGGCGCATGAACGTTGCCTTTCAGTGAAAGTCACGCAGAGATAGCGCGAGTGAAAGCTTGAAGATGGCTGTTTGGCCAAGTGCAGATGACGCGTTCCGCCTCCGATCGACGTAACATTGGGGTTACTGGTTCCAGAAAGAGACACGCCCCGGTCGATTGGCTCAGACTACCCGCTCAGGCTGCAGGTCTTCACTGGCACCTTTTCGTCAGTTTTGCCGCATTCGGACTTTCCACAATCCGGCGTGAACTTCAGGCCGCAGTCACCTTGCCATAGCGGCCGTCGTAGCGGCCCTCGCGGATCATCTGCAGGACGTCAGCTTCGCGCTGCTCCTGGGCCCGCACCGCCTTGATGAGGCTCAATGCGATGGCCGGCGAGAAGGTCACCAGGCCATCCTCATCGCCCACCACCACATCGCCTGGATTGACCGTCCAGCCACCGATCGAGACCGGGATGTTGATCGCACCAGGACCTGTCTTGTAAGGGCCTCGATGGATTGCGGCCCGCGCGTAGCAAGGAAAGTCCGACGTTGCGAAGGCGCCAGCGTCGCGGACGGCCCCGTCGATGACGAAGCCTGCCGCACCACGGCTCTCGGCGATGGCCTTCATGATGTCGCCGACGAGGGCTCGGCTGATATCGCCGCCACCGTCGACCACGACCACGTCGCCGGGGCGGACCAAGTTCAGAGCCTGATGGATTGCTAAATTGTCGCCCGCCCGAACCCGCACCGTGAGTGCAGTGCCGACGAGCTTGCCGCCGCGATGGAAGGGTCGCAGTCCGATTATGCCGGGCAGTCGATCGAGGTTGTCGCTGATTGATGGCGTCGTGGCAGCCCGGAACGCCTCGATTATCGCCGGATCTACCGCAGGTGGTATCGGGTTGTGATCGATATTGGACATATCTAAGTTTCCCTTCAGCTTCTTCAGCCGATCACGCGAGGCTTGGCCGCCTTACGTTATCTCGGAGCCGGATCTCTTCGGATGCGCCTAAGCTGTCACGGGGAATCGATACCAACGAAAACCCGGATACCTGACGCAGCATGGTTGCATCGTCCGGCGATGGTGCTGGGGCAAGCACGTACCCGACAGGACCGGCCATCAGCTCCGATGCACATGCCCTGGCAGCGTCTGAGGATCGGGCTCCGGAACGTTCGACCCTTCGTGCATGGCCTTGTCTGCGCACTTGTCACGGCGTCCACGTCAGACGGCCACGGTCGTCGCGGCTGGCGCAGAACGAGCCAGGCGGTCGTTGAGGAGCGCCGCGATCAATGCGGCGATGAACGCTGCGCCCGCCATGGCAGCAAGTGCTACCGAGAAGCTTCCGGCCCAGTCGCGGATGACGCCAGTCATCCAAGGTCCGATCAGGCCACCAAGCTGAGCCAGCGTGTTGATGAGGGCGATGCCCGCGGCCCGCGCTCCGCCCGAGAGGAAGTCGCCGGTGAGGCTCCAGAAGATGCCGAGGCCACCCCAGATGCCTACAGCGGCGAAGCACAGACATACGAAGCTGATCGTGTTGTTCGGCGCGTAGGCACTGCCAAGGAGGGCAACGCCCCCCAAGGTCAGCGAGGCGGCGAGATGCCATTTCCGCTCCCGTGTGCGGTCAGAGTGGCGTGCCCAGAGCAGCATCGCGACGCCGCCACACAGGAACGGAAGGGCCGAAATCAGGCCGACCTCGACATCGGACAAGCCTCCGAACCCTTTGATGATCTGCGGAAGCCATAGCAATACGCCGTAGAGTGCCGTCAGAAAGCAGGTGAACAGGGCGGCAAGCGCCCAGACCCGTCCCAGTCGCACGACCTGCCAGAATGCAAGGTCGCCGTGGGTTGCCGGGCCACGTTGCTCATCGCGCAAGCGCCGTGTCAGCCACGCCTTCTCGTCGGCCGGCAGCCATACCGCCGCCTCCGGTCGCTCCGTGAGCCAAAATAGGACAACGATCCCCAGCAGCACGGCCGGAACAGCCTCAAATAGGAACATCCATTGCCAACTGCGCAGGCCGAGGGCCTCAGGCATGTAGGTCAGGATCGCACCCGATAGCGGTGACCCAACCACCGAGGCCAGCGCCGTGGCCGCGACCACGCCCGAATTGGCTTTCGACCGGTGCTCGATCGGGAACCATTGCGTGAGGTAGTATACCACGCCGGGCAGGAAGCCGCCCTCCGCGACGCCCAGAAGGAAGCGGAGAACGTAGAAGCTCGTCTCGCCCTGAACGAAGGCCATGCACCCCGAGACCAGTCCCCAGCTGACGAGGATACGAGCGATCCAGACCGGCGCGCCGACCTTGTGCAGGATGAGGTTCGAGGGCACCTCGAATAGGGCATACCCGACGAAGAAGATGCTGGCACCGAACCCGAAGGCGCTGGCGCTGAGACCGAGGTCGGCGTTCATGCGCAAGGCCGCGAAACCAATATTGACCCTGTCGAGGTAGTTGACGATCAGGAGCAGAAACAGGAATGGGATCAGACGCCAGTAGACGCGGCGCATCGTACGGGTCTCAATGTCGTCGCTCATGCGTCCCTCCCAGAACGGTTTCTATTTTCTTGTTCGGACCCGTGGCGTTCGGGCCGGGCGATACGATACAGGGCGGCTGTAGTTGATCGCGCTGTGGTCTTCGTCCGGATCAGAGGTGGAGCCCGGTGGCAAAATCGGCGATCCGCGCGTCGCTCGCCTACCCGGCACCTGCAGCATTGACATCCTTGTGGTGCCTGCTTCTGACCACCGTTTTCTCAGAGTCCATCGATGCGGTCCAAGACCAATTTTGATTGTTACTATAAGGCTTACCTTATACTGAAGCTTGGGCGTCTGCGATCGAAGTCATATCGAACTAGGCCGAGCATTGCTGCCTTTGGTCGACCGCATCAGATTAAGCATGGCTTCGAGCGGCAGGTCTCGTGGTCCTGGTCGATAGAGTGCGACCAGAAGAGTTTCGAAGGCTGAGCGCTCGCCTTCCAGGCGTTTGAAGGTCAGGTCGGAGCGGATGTGTCGCGCCACGCCGGCGGTGACGAGTGTCAAACCGAGGCCTGCCGCGACGAGGCCGAGCGCCGTCTGAATTTCGAATGCCTCCTGCGCCACCACCGGGGTGAAGCCTGCCTCGCGACAGAGGGCTAAAATGCGCGATGGAAAGCGCGCGACCGGGTTCTTCGGGAATAAGATGAACGGCTCCTCGGCGAGTTCCGCTAAGATTAGGCTTCGTCGTGAGGCGAAGGGGTGCCGACGCGGCAGTGCTACGACCAGATCCTCACGCAGCAGAGCCTCCTGCAGCAAACCCGGTGTCTCACCTGGATCACGGGACAATCCGAGATGGATCGTCCCCGCACGCAGCGCGTCCGGCTGATCCTCCGTCAGGATCTCGTGCAAGCGAAGTTCCACATCCGGGTGGTTCAGACTGAACTCGCGCACGACGGGCGGCAGAAATTCGTACATGGCGGAGCGCGTGAACCCTATGCCGAGCCAACCCCGTTTGCCCTGTCCGATCTGGCGCACCTCTGCGACCACAGCCTCGAAGCGGTCGACCAAGCTGGCCGCCTCCGCGTGCAGGTATCGGCCGGCGTCCGTGAGCCGCAATGGCCGCGTGTTTCGCTCGAAAAGCGGCGTACCGATCCGGGTTTCGATCAGCTGGATTTGTTGACTCAAAGCTGGTTGCGCGATGCCCATCAACTCTGCCGCGCGGCTGACATTGCCTTCACGTGCCAGGATCAGGAACGCTTCCAAGTGACGAAAGGCGATCCGCTTTGGCATCCTGGTCAAACCGTCATCTGGCACCAGCCGTCCGGCGGCTCCCCGCAGGTTAGTAGGATACCTCGTAGCGGTCGTCCTCGCCCCTGGTCGACGTCAGCCATCAAAACGTACACTTCGACAGCCGAACCGTTGGGGAGCGGAAGATCGACCTCCTGCCAAGTTTGGTCGGCCGCTTCGCGCCCAGCCTGGTCGTTCAAAGCGTGAAACCGTCATCCTGTAAGCGGACACGCCTAAAACGCCGTCGGCCCGTCGTATAATACCAACGGCGGCTTACGCTGACACGTTTGTCCAAGTGCGCGATGTTATGGATGTGATGACGTCTGGCGCGGCGATCAGCTAGTTGCAGGCCTCGCAGCAGGCATCGACGATGTCGTTGTAGGTGTCGTAGAGCCGGTGAGCGAGCTTGTTGCCGCGCAAGTATTGCCAAATGTTCTCGACCGGATTGAGTTCGGGCGCATAGGGCGGCAGCATCAGGAGCGAGATGTTGCCGGGCACGACGAGATTGGTGCTCTTGTGCCAGCCAGCACCGTCCAGCACCAGGACGGCATGAGCCCCCGGCGTCACGGTGCAGTCGATCTCGGCCAAGTGGGCGTTCAGGCTCCCGGCGTTGGCGCGCGGCATCACCAGCCCCGCCCCCACGCCACGCGCCGGGCAGACGGCCCCGTCCTTCGACAAGCTCAGGATGAGGCAGGTAGGCCGACACATAACGCGTGTCCTGCACGGCGCGCGGGCGCGTCCCCTGGCGCGCCCAGACGTAGGCCAGCGTGCCCTTCTGGCCGATGCGGGCCTCGTCCTGGAACCAGACCTCGACCGGCTTGCCGCGGGCTTCCTCGGTGATCAGCTGCGCGGCCTGCGCGGCGAAGCTTTTTTAAAAGCCTCCTGGGCGGCCTCATCGCAGTTGGGGTGACGCGGCCGCACCGAGACGTGGCGGAAGCCACGGGCGCGCAGAAGGTCCCCCACCGTGCGCTCGGCCATCACCACGCCAAAGCGGGCCTCGATCACCCGCTTCAGATCGCCCCGGCGCCAGCGCACCACCCCGTCCACCGCCACGTCCGGACCTGCCTCCACGATCCGATCGAACGCCGCCCGCTGCGCCGCGCTCAACAGGCCGGGACGCGCCGGGGGCGGCCGATCCAGCAGCCCCGCGATCCCGTCCGCATTGTAGCGGTGGACCCAGTCGCGCAGCGTCTGCCGCTGCATCCCCGCGCTCTCGGCCGCGACCGTGCGCGTGCAACCGTCCAGAGCCAGGGCAATCGCCAGACAGCGGCGGGCCTGGGCGACATCCCGGCTCGACCGCGCCGCGCGCCGAAGATCCGCGGCCGTCAGATCCGTCCGCGTGATCCCAAGGGTCATCAACCGCCTCCCGCCCGTCAGCAGGACGCATGGAATCACCCCAAACCCACCGCGTCACCAAAAACGAGTCCGACGACGACGCCGTTGGTATAAGGCGCACTTACGAAGTCAGAAGCCATAGGTCGGCGTCACCTGCTCTCTGAAGCACAGCTTACGAGATCAAGGGTGTCGAAGGCAGGCCCTTATAACGCCGCCTCCGACTCTACCATCACCGGTGCGGAGCGAGAGGGAGAGTTGATGCTAAGAAACTAGCCCCGTGCCCGCGCAAGGGCGTCGTCTCGGATGGCGTCCAGCGTGCGGGTGGGCGTGAGCGCCTGCGGATCGACCAAGCAGTGCAGCATCGCCGGCAGGCCCGATGCCAGCGCCCGCTCGAAGGCGGAGGAGAACTCTTCGGTCCGATCGACCCGCTCGCCATGGCCGCCGAAGGCGCGCGCCAGCGCCGCGAAATCCGGGTTGCGTAGGGACGTGGCCGAGACCCGGCCCGGATACTCGCGCTCTTGGTGCATGCGGATCGTGCCGTACATGCGATTGTCGAGCACGACCACGACGATGGCGATCCCGTACTGAACCGCGGTGGCGAACTCCTGCACGCACATCATCACGTCGCCGTCCCCCGCCAGCGCGACGACGATCCGGTCCGGTTGCGCGCGCTTGGCCAGCACCGCGGCGGGCAGGCCGTAGCCCATCGAGCCCGAGGTCGGGGCGAGCTGCGTGCCGAAGCCGCGGAAGCGGTAGTAACGGTGCACCCACGTGGCGAAGTTGCCCGCCCCGTTGCAGATCACCGCGTTCGCCGGCAGCCGCTCGCGCAGCCAGACCATCGCATCGCCGTACTGGAACGCGCCCGGCAGCACGGCCGGCCTCTCGGACCACGCGCGGTAGGAGGCGTGCGCCTCGGCCGCGCGCGCCGTCCCGGTGGGGGCCGCGGTCTCCAGCACGTCGAGGGCGGCGCAGAACGGTCCTGGCGCGGAGTGGATCGCCAGCGCCGGCTGGTAGACCCGGCCCAACTCGTCCGCATCGGGGTGGACGTGCACCAGCGGCACGCCGGGCTCCGGGATGCCGAGCAGCCCGTAGGATTGCGACGGCATCTCGGACAGCCGCCCGCCGATCAGGATGAGCAGGTCCGAGCCGCGCACGCGCTCCAGCAAAGCCGGGTTCGGGCCGATGCCGAGCTCGCCCGCGTAGTTCGGGTGGTCGGAGGAGAACAGCCCAGCCCGCCGGAACGAGTTCGCCACCGGTAGGTCGAAGCGGCGGGCGACCGCGGCGAGCCGGTCGCGGTCGGCCTCGCGCCAGCGCGAGCCGCCCACCAGCACCACGGGTGATTCCGCGCGGGCCAGCCTCGCGGCGAGGCGCTCCATGTCGGCCGGCGGGGGGGCGGGCTCGCTCGGCTCGATCCGGGGCGCGTCGGCCACCGTCACGACGTCGTCCAGCATGTCCTCGGGCAGCGCGACGACCACCGGGCCAGGCCGGCCCTGCATCGCGACGCGGAAGGCGCGGGCTACGATCTCGGGGATGCGTGCGGCGTCGTCGATCTCGACCACCCACTTGGCGAGGTCGCCGAAGGTCTGGCGGTAGTCGACCTCCTGGAAGGCCTCGCGCCCGCGCATGCGGCGGGCGATCTGCCCGACGAACAGGATCATTGGCGTCGAGTCCTGCCGCGCGATGTGCACGCCCGCCGAAGCGTTGGTGGCGCCGGGCCCGCGGGTGACGAAGCAGATGCCCGGCCGCCCGGTGAGCTTGCCGGCAGCCTCCGCCATGATCGCGGCCCCGCCCTCCTGGCGGCAGACGAGGACGTCGACGGTCGCGTCGTGCAGGGCGTCTAGGACGGCGAGGTAGCTCTCCCCCGGCACGCAGGTCAGCCGGTCGACGCCCTGGATGAGCAACTGGTCGACCAGGACCCGGGCACCCGTGCGGGTCATGCCATAATTAGTCATGAAGGTATCCACTTCTAACCATTATTAAAGTTTTATTCTTTACGTCTTCGATATTTACTATCTTAAAACACATCAGTCTACATAAACACGTATGTTCGTGGCAGATGCGACGGTCTCGCCTCGTTGATTGAGGCACACGACCTCGGCCATGATGCGCCGCCGCGCTGGATCGATTGAAGAGATGGTGTAGCGCGTCTTAATCGTATCGCCGAAGCGTACAGGGCCGACGAACCGGATACGATCGTATCCGAGCGAGACGGTCCGACCGATCCGCACCTTGGCGGACGCGGCCGACATGAAACCCATCAGCAGGGTCCCGTGCGCGATGCGCTCTCCGTACCGGCCAGCCTTCATGTACTCGTGATCGATATGGTTCGGCGAAAAATCGCCGGTGATGCCCGCGTAGGCATACACATCGGACTCGGACACCGTCTTGGTGAAGACGACGCTGGCGCCGATCTCCACGTCCTCAATGCGACCGCTCGTCGACTGAAAGTATTCCTGTTCCATCGCAGCACTTTCCCCCGTATTTCATCGCGCCGAGATTTCGGATTCCGGCTTCGTACTGGACTCGGGGCTACACGATCTGTGCGGAACGGAGTGCCTCGATCCGCTCGGAGGGATAGCCGAGCCACTCACTCAGGATCTCCGTGGTGTGCTCGCCGAGCTGCGGCGGCGCGGTCCAGCCGGCGGTGATGTCGAACTGCGAGTAGCGGGCGGCAGGGCCCAGCGTCGGCACGGTCCCGTAGCTCGGGTGATCGAGCTCGATTCGCAGACCGCGGTGCTTGACCTGCGCAAGATCGAAGACTTCGCGCATGTTGTTGACCCGCGCGCAGGGCACGCGGGCACGCTCGAGAGAAGCGATGATGTCGATGGTCGTGAACTTGAGCACCTCGGCGTCGAGGATCGCGTACAGTTCATCCCGGTTCGTGACGCGCACGGCCATCGTGCTGTACCGGGGGTCGGTGACGAGATCGTCTCGACTCAGGATCGCGCAGAACGCGGCATAGAACTTCTGGAAGCCCGCACCGATGACCGCCCAGCCGTCAGCCGTTCGGAACGCCTTGTACGGGACCTGTTGGGCGTGCTCTGAACCCCACTTGAGTGGCTCCGTCCCGGTGATCAGGTATTCCAGCGCCGCGTTGGCGAGGAACGCCACCTCGCTCTCGAGCAGGCTGGTGGTGACGTGCTGGCCGCGCCCGGTGGTCGCGCGCTGCAGCAGGGCGGCGATGATCGCAGTCTGGCAGTTCATCCCGGCCAACATGTCGAAAGCCGATGTGCCGAGCTTGATCGGCGCACCGGTGCTCTCGCCCGTTATGCTCATGTATCCGCCGAGCGCCTGGATTGTCAGATCGAACGCACCCTGCTCCGCGTCGGGGCCGTCGGGGCCGAAGCCCGAGATCGAGGCATAGACGAGGCGTGGGGCCTGCGCGCTGAGACTGGCGTAGTCGAGGCCGAGGCGTGTCATCACGCTCGGACGGAAGTTCTCGAGCACGACGTCGGCTTTGAGGCAGAGGTCGCGGGCGACCGCGCGGCCGGACTCCGCCTGCAGATCGAGCGTGATCGACCGCTTGTTCCTGTTCGTCGCGTACCACGTGATGCCGTTGTCCGCGAAGAAGGGTGGCCCCTGGGTGCGCAGTGGATCACCGGTCACCGGCAACTCCACCTTGACGACGTCCGCGCCCAGATCGCCGAGGAGTTGCGCGCAGTACGGTCCCGCGAAGAAGCGCGTGAAATCGACGATCCTGATGCCGCTGAGGGGCTTGGTGCTGGGCTGCGTCATGATCGATCCGTATCCGTGCGGCCGTCCGTCGTAGCGGGATCGGCAGGTGGTCCGTAGGCGCGGTCTTCAGCGTCCGGTGAAGACCGCCCGGCGCTTCTCGAAGTGCGCTCGCATGCCCTCGGCGTAGTCCTGCGTCGCATCGAGCGGACGGCGCAGAGTTTGATCGAGCGCGGCCGCGTCGGGCAGCGACAGGGAGAGGCCGTCGTTGATCGACCGCTTGAGCGCCGCTAGCGCGAGGGGGCTCGTCGCCTCCATCTCGGCGATCCAAGCGAGCGCGGTGCCGCTCAGCCGCTCGCGCGGCACGACGCGCTGCACGATACCCAGCCGCTCCGCCTCCTGCGCATCGAAGTTACGCGCCGTGAAGAGGAGGTCCTTGGCGCGTGCAGCCCCAACGAGCCGCGTGAGCGTCACGGGACCGCCGCTGCCGGGATAGGCACCGAGTCGCATCTCCGGAAACCCGAAGCGCGCATCCTCAGCGGCGATGCGCAGGTCGCAGGCCAGCGCGAGTTCGAGCCCCCCACCGAGGCACCAGCCGAAGACCGCAGCAACAACTGGTTTCGAGGACCGCCAGATCTCCTCGCCGAGGGCAAGCAGAGCCTGGCTTTGTGCCCCTTTACCCGTCTGCGAGAGCTTGGTGCGCTCCTTCAGATCGGTTCCAGCCGAGAACGCTTGGTCGCCCGCACCTGTGATGACGATGCCGCGGACGTCGCGGATGTTCTCGGCGGTGCGCACCGCCTCGCGCAGGGCGGCGACGAGCTCGTTGGAGAGGGCGTTGCGTACCTCGGGCCGATTCATCGTCAGGACGAGGGCGCTGCCATGCCGCTCGGCGTCGAGCACCGTCATACCGCCCCTCCCGTCGATCCTCGGCATGTCCAGTCCGGCATACCACGATACCCTCTGCAATCGTGTCCGCTCCCCGCACCGACGGACCATCCGATCTCACGTGCCCGGCGGCCACGACGGACGGACGCGCGGGCCCGTCTGGGGCATCTACGCGTCAAGTCTCGAGGAGCCGCACGCGATCGGCCGGGATGTGCATGCCGACGTCCTGGCCTTCCTCGAACAACTCATTGGGCAGCGCGTGCACGCGCAACGCCCCGCCCGGCCAGGCAAGCGTGTAGTCCACCGTGTCGCCCAGAAGGGCGCGGCGCGTCACCCGGGCCGGCCACCGGTTCGGTCCGGGTCGATGCTCGCGCGTGAGTTGCGGATACACCGCGTGCACCGCCGCGAGCCGCTCGTTGGAGAGCGCCGCGTCGGTTAGGGGCCTCTCGCAGGTGAGATCCGCCTCGCCGGCCCGGCACTGGAGTGAGCCGTCCTCGTTATGCGCCACCACGTGCACTGGCAGGATGTTGGCAGCGCCGATAAAGTCGGCCACGAAGCGCGTGCGCGGCCGATCATAGACGTCGAGGGGTGCTCCCTCCTGCTCAATGCGCCCCTCGCGCATCACGATGATGCGATCGGAGATTGCCATGGCCTCCTCCTGGTCGTGCGTCACGTAGGTCGTCGTCACTGATGTCTTGCGCTGCAGTTCCTTGATCTCATCGCGCATCTGGACGCGCAGGACGGCGTCGAGGTTCGAGAGCGGCTCGTCCAGGAGGATGGCCTTTGGCTCGAACGCGTAGGCGCGGGCCAGCGCCACGCGCTGCTGCTGGCCGCCGCTCAGCGCGGTGGCCGGCCGATCGATCATGGCGTCCATCCCGACCATCGCGAGGGCGTGGCGCACGCGGCGGCGCAACTCCTCGCCCCGCACGCCCCTAAGCTTCAGACCGAACGCCACGTTCTCCATGACGCTCATGTGCGGCCAGATCGCGTAGGACTGGAACACCATTGAGAGCCGTCGCTTGTTGGGCGGGACGTTGATGCGCTGGGTGGACGAGAAGACCGTGCGCCCGTCGACGACGATTTCGCCTGCCTGCGGAGTCTCCAATCCGGCGATGCAGCGCAGCACCGTCGACTTCCCGCATCCCGACGGCCCGAGAAGTGACAGGTGTGAGCTTGTGGGGACGGCGAGAGAGAGGTCGTGCACGACGGTCCGACCCTCGTAGCCGGCGACGAGGTTTCGGACCTCGATGAAGCTCGCGGCGCCGCGTCGCCCTTCCGCAGCTGTCCATTGCGTCGAAGCGTCCGCCACCACGTCTTCGTATGCCATGTCTTCGGCCCCTCTCATCGGCTAACCCCGGGCGAGGGCGGCGGTCCCGCGCCCGACGAGCATCATCGTCAGCAGCACGATGCAACTCTGGACGAGGATCAGCGCGCTCACTTGCGGTAGCCCCCCGGATTCCCAGAAATTGAGGACTGCCGGTCCGAGCACCTGGATGCCGCCCGACACGAGGAAGATCGATGCGCTGACCTCGCCGATTGAGACCATGAACAGCAACGCCCACGTGCTGATCATCCCCGGGCGCAGCAGCGGCAGCGTGATCGACCACAGTACGCGAACGCGGCCTGCGCCGAAGACCTGGGCGGCCTCGTCGAGTGCCTTGTCCACTTGCACGACGACGCCGCTCATCGCCCGATATCCGAGCGGTAAGAAGATAACGAGGTAGCCGAGCAGCAGCGCGAATAGAGTTCCGTAGATCTTGAATGGCAGGAGTAGGATCATCCATAGAAATCCGAACGCGAAGATCAGCCGCGGAAAGGCCTGCGGCAGCATAATCACCTGCTCGAGGATGCGCCCGGCGCGGTTGTTGGCGCGGTGGACGATGATGGCGAGCATCGTGGATAGGAATACGCCGATCGTCCCAGTGGCGACACCAAGAATGATGCTGTTGACGATCGCCTGACGTGTCGTCGGTAGGTCGAGGATAACGTACGCGTAGTTGGCGAGCGTCCAGTTGGACGAATCGAAGCGCAGGTCGGAAGTGGTCTGCAAAGAGGCGATCAGCAGAGTGCCGAGGGGGAGGACCAGCGACAGGAACACGTAGAGGCAGACGATGCCGGTTAGTAGAGGCGTCCATCCCCGCACGTCGATCGGCTGCGGCCGGTAGGTCTTGCCCGTGACGACGACGTATGACCGGCCGCGCAGAACTCGGGCGTAGAGCCAGACCGAGAGGGCCGTGAAGGCGATGAGCAGCAGCCCCAGGGCGCTCGCCAACGGCAGGTTGGGCGGATAGCCCTGGAACAGGACGTAGATCGCGGTCGTCACCACGTAGAAGCGCGATTTGGCACCTAGGATCGCGGGGATCGCGAACGCCGCCATGGTGGCAGAGAACACGAAGACCGCAGCGCTCAGGATAGCTGGCATCATCAGGGGCAAGCTGATGCTGAGTGCCGTGCGCCAGTGGTTCGCCCCGATCACAGACGCGCATTCCTCCAGGGCTGGGTTCATCCGGTCCATCGCGGCGCCGACCATCAGGAAGACGACGGGCGCCTCGACGAGAGCCAGCACGAACACGATCCCGCCGAGCGACGTGATATCGATGAGCGGTCCCGACATGCCCGTGAGGCTCACGTAGGCTTTATTGATCAGGCCACCGTCCGGCGCGGCGAGCTCGACCCAGGCCAAGGCACCGACGAGGGGTCCGAGCGGGTAGGGGATCGTGATCAGGATTCGAAAGAGCCCGGCTGCCGGCAGCCGGGTCCGGTTCACGATCCATGCGAGCGTCACGCCGATCGCCACGCACAGCACCGTGGCACAGGCCGACATCGCTAGCGAATGCCAGATCCAGTCGAGGTGCTCGAAGATCTCGAGGATGGGCCCGAACCCGTATTCCGTAACCGGCAGCGCCTCGGGATCGCCGACGTTGAAAGCGTTCGTTATGATCAGCGCGCTCGGCACGCCGAGTAGGCTAGCCAGCACGAGAAGCGGGACTGCGATCTCGAGGGACAGTCCGGGGCGTGCGACGGGCGCCGTCACGACGGGTTGAGCCAGAGCGGAAGTGCGCATTCACATCCCCGTGACGCTGTTCCAGAGCTTCACGAACTCGGCGTGCCGCGCAGGCGACGCATAGTCCTTGAAGTCTGTCGGCAGCAGGATCTTGACTCCCTCGAGCGTCGGCACGTCGGGGATCATGACGTCCCTGCGGGTCGAGGACGAGCCTTGGATGCGGTTCCAGGTCGTCTGACCCTCTCGGGACAGAAAGTAGTCGATGAAGACTTTCGAAGCGTTCGGCCGCTGAGTCGCAACGATGATGCCGACTACCTCACTCTGGGCCGGCGAACCCTCCGGGGGATAGACGATCTCGATGGTTTGACCTAGCCGCTTGGCCTTCACGTACTGGTAGTTGCTGACTTTACCTCCGATTTTGAGATTGCCGTTCTGGATATCCGAGAGGATCTGCGTGGAAGAGGCGTACGCCCGGGGTTTGATTTGAGCGAGTTTTGTCCAGTAATCCTTCGGCAGGACATCCTTAAGCAGATACCACCACGTGTACTGAGTGCCAGCCGACGAGTTCTGAAAGCCGACCTGTTGCGACCAACGCGGATCGAGGAGGTCCATCCACGTCTTCGGCGCGATGGCCGGATCGACGTACCGGGGATCGTACAAAATCGATCCGACGTTGATGAAGTACGTCGTCCAGTAACCGACCGGATCGCTCCTGAGATTGGGTGCGTAAGCGTCCATCTCCGGCGAGACGTAGGCAAGTAATTGCTTGCGCTGCCGTAGCACATCCATGAGTCCGGGATCGGAGCACATGTACGCGTCGACCTCGCTGGCACCAGTGCGCAGTTCAGCCTGAAGCTTCGGCATCGCCGAGCCCGGGAGCGCGCGCTGCTGGAGCGCTTGAATGCCAGACTTTTCAGTGAACGCGCGCAGGAAATTGACGACGTCGTTCTCCTGGTCGCTGTGCATCACCACGAGTGTGCCCTCCTTCCTGGCCTGAGCCAGATCGGGGGGGGCGTCGGCCGCTTCTGCCGGCGCACTCGCGACGAACGGTGCCGCGAGTCCGGCCGCCGCGAGCCCTGCAAGCAGACCTCGCCTGTCAGGATTGAACGCGGCTGGTCGCCGCACGCTGAAGCGCATCGAACCTATCCTCCCTGCTCGTCTAAGGTGCTGGCCCGGGTCATTCATCGCCCGAGCCTACACACCCGGCGGATCAAACGAATGCATTCAAGCCGGTCAAAGCCCGTCCGATGATCAGCCGATTGATCTGCGTGGTGCCGTCTGGGATGGTCAGCATCCGCGCGTTCCGGAAATGCCGTTCTAGTGGGAATTCCTTGGTGAGGCCGAAGGCGCCATGAACCTGGATGGCGTCGGAGGTGATCCGCTGCGCCGCCTCGGTCGCGAAGACCTTCGCCATCGCGGCCTCGGTGTCGCACCGCCGTCCTGCGGCCATCAGCGCCAGCGCGCGGTAAACGAGGAGGCGGGCCGCGTCGAGGTCCGTCGCCATCTTCGCTAGCATGTCCTGGACGAGCTGGAAGCCACCGATCTTCCGGCCGAACTGCTCGCGCTCGCCCGCGTAGCTGAGGCTCGCATCCAGCGCCGCCCGCGCGATGCCGAGCGCCAGCGTGGACACGAAGCAGCGCGAGCGCTCGAAGCCCTTCATGGTCTCGGCGAGCCCGCCCCCGATCCGACCGAGCACGTAGTCTTCGCTAACGACGGTATCCTCGAGGACGACCTGGCCCATCGACCACCCGTTGAGGCCGAGCTTGGGGATCTCGCGGGTGGTGAAGACGTGCTCCCTGCGGTCGAGCAAAAACAGGGTCAGCTCGTCCTCGCTGGTCCGCGCGAGCAGGAGCACGAGATCGGCGACCGTCGCGTTCGACGTCCAGATCTTCTCGCCGCTGATCCGGAAGTGGCGGCCGTCGCGGACCGCCTTGGTCCGCACGCCGCGCGCGTTCGATCCGCAGCCCGGCTCACTGATTGCCGAGCAGCCGATGAGCGTTCCGGACGTCAGCCCTGGCAGGTAGCGCGCCTTTAACGTGGGTGACCCGACCTGTTGCAACTTCAGTGACGCGCCCTCGGTGACCCACGCGAGCCCCGCCACGTCCGGGGACCAACGCGCCAACTCCTCAAAGAGCAGGCCGCTCGAGACGAAGTCGAGGCCCGCCCCGCCCTCGTCCTCGGACACCCATCCGTTGCCGACGCCGAACCGCGTGGTCAGAGCGAGCAGCTCGCGCGCGACCTCGTTCGAGTACGCCGCATCGTGATTGCGCCGCGCGAGGGGGGCTAGGTCGCGCTCTAGGAAACGCCGCCACGCGTCGAGGCCCAGACGCTGCTCTTCACTCAGCTCAAAATCCATCGGGTTGACCTCCCGCGTACCGGGGATTGCAGAAGTTTACGTCGAACATGCTGATGTCGCGATCTTAAGAGAAAGTAGAGTTCAAACGATTGCATGGCCTCGTCACACGGACCGCCTCTCTCAGTGGAGCGGAATGTACTCGACCTCCGGCACAAGATGCGGCCCAGCGCGAAAGCCGATGTGGCGCAGCCAGACTGCGTCGTTCTGCTCGGGATGATCGGTCCGCTGATGGGCCCCGCGGCTTTCGGTGCGCAGCAGAGCGGCCTCGACGATGGTCTGGGCGGTCTGGATCATGTCGCGCGCCTCGATGGCCCGGACGGCAGCGGTGAGATCTGGTATCGCGAGGGGCCCCTCGATATCGCGCGCGAACCCGCGCAGGGCCGTGAGGCCGGCCGCGAGGGTCGCCTCCCGGCGCCAGATCGCGGCGGCGGACGAGACCGACCGGCACACCGCGGCTTTCGCCTCGACGGGATCAATGTCGCCACGCTGTCCGCTCAAGGCGCGAAGCTGTTCGATCGCCCCGCGCAGGGCCAGCGCGCGGCTCGACCGCTCAGCGGGCAGGAGACCCGCCGCCGCGCCGCGCCCGGCGACGGCGCCGAGGACGATGGTGTCGGAGCAGCCGTTGCCGGCGATGCGGCTCGCCCCGTGCAATCCGCCGACCGCCTCGCCGCCCGCGTAGAGGCCCGGCACCCCGCACGACCCAGTCTCGTCGATGAAGATCCCACCCATCTGGCTGTGGGCCGCGGGGCGGACCCGCGGACCCTGCTCGCGCGGGTCAAGGCCGGCGGCGCGTAGGCGGCGGCAATGCGAGACGTAGCTCTCGAGCTGCGCCGGCGGCACTGGGCGGGTGTCGAACAGAACCGTGCCGTCCGGGAAGCCGCGGCCGGCGTCGATTTCGGTCTGGATGCACAGCGACATGCGCGCCTTCTCGATGTGGCGCTCGCCGTGCTCGGGGTTGTACCTGAACATGAAGCGCTCGCCCTGCGCGTTCAGCAGGTGCGCGCCCGCCCCCAGCATCGCGGTCGGCATCTCCATGCCCGCACACCCGACGGGGTGCACCGTGACGACCGGCTCGAACTGGACGAACTCCATATCGATCAACCGTGCGCCCGCCTGCAAGGCCAGGCCGTAGGCGCCCGCCGAAACGTCCGCTGGATAGGTGCTGTCGTCGAATAGGCGACCTATGCCGCCCGCGGCCAGGACCACGGCCCGCGCGTGCACGGCCGTCAGATTCTGCTTCTGTGGATGCCACAGCAGTGCGCCTGTCACGGTCGCCCCGTGCCGGAGCAGCGTTAGCGCCTTCCATCCCGAGAGCGTCCGGATTCCGTCGCGCTGTACCTGACGAGCCAGCGCGTCGATGATCGCTCGGCCGGTACCCTCGGCGACATACACCGAGCGGGCGACTCGATTCCCCGAGAGGTGCCGCAGTTGCACGCGATCCCCATCACGCGCGAAGGACACACCGAGTTCGCAAAGCTCGCGAAACCCGCTCGTCGCCTCCTCGGCGACGAGACTCACCAAGCGGCGATCGTTCAGTCCGCACCCACCCCTGACCATGTCCTCGGCGTAGATGGCCGGCGTATCGCCCGCGTCGGAATCGAGCGGCACGTTGCAGCCGATCACGTAGGGGGACGCGCCCCGGGCTGGGTAGGCAATCGTGACCGCGGCACCCTGTTTGTGCGCGGCCAGCGCGGCCCGATGGCCGGCCATTCCGCCACCGAGGACGAGGACGTCTGTCTCGATCTGATCGATGTCCTCGTCCATCAACGTGGCGCCCCCCTCCGCGCGGTTCCCGCGTCGTCCGTTTCAGCCTGAAGCAGCTACCGACGGAGGGCAAACGATACTATCTTATGTGCTCATGACTTCTGCTCATGGCTACGGTGGGGATGACCTGGACACTGCCCTCTCTCTCCGCGCTGCGCGTGTTCGAAGCCGCGGGACGCCACATGAGTTTCACGCGCGCCGCGATGGAGCTCCACATCACCCAAAGCGCGGTGAGCCGGCAGATCCGCACGCTCGAAGATCACCTCGGCGTGCATCTGTTCGAGCGTTCCGCGCGCGGTATCGCGCTCACGCTCGCCGGCGAAGCCTACCTCAGGGACATCCGCGGTTCCCTAAACCGCATCCAAGAGGCGACGCTCAAGCTGCTGACGGAGCCGATGGGCGGCATGCTGAATGTCGCCACGCCCCCAGCCTTCGGGATGAGATGGCTGATCCCGCGGCTCGACCGCTTCCGCCGTGCCAATTCCGACATCCTCATCACGCTCGTGACACGGAGCAGCATCTTCGATTTCGCTCAAGAGAGGCTAGATGCGGCGATCCATTACGGACACAATGACTGGCCTGGTGTGACATCCGAGCCTTTGGTCGGCTCTCAAGTTGTCCTCATCGCGGCTCCACGGTACCTGTATAGTATCGGTGGAATTGATGACCCTTCTGATCTAGCGCGCGCTACCCTGCTTCAGCACATTCGCAAGCCTGATAGTTGGCGCCTCTTGCTGGAGGCGATCGCCGCGCAGCATGTAAATGCTTGGGCCGGTCCGCGCTTCGAACACTTCTACATGATCATTCAGGCGGCCATCGCCGGCCTCGGGATTGGCCTAGTTCCTCGTGTAATAGCAGCGGACGATATCGAAGCCGGTCAACTCGTTGTTCCATTCGAGACCGAATATGTTAGTGATCAGAACTATTGCCTCGTTTACCCAGATAGCAAAGCTAACGACGTGCGGTTGAACCGTTTTCGAAGCTGGCTCGCTGAGGAGGCTCAGACGTATAATCTATGTATTTGATTTTTTGGCACAAATTGACAACGAAGGCATTCTCTCGGCAATAAGGGCTGGCCGATTTCTACTGTCCCGAGGAGGATACCACCTCCAATGTCGTTCGGACGTCCGCGGTAATGTGCGTCCTGTCAATTGGTAGCTATCTCATCGTAGCTGCAAGACTAAGCTGCATCTTAGGGAGCATGAGGTAAGGTCCGCTCTGGATCGAGGGCGGCTGGAGCAGCAGCGTCCGCTTCTCCCGCGCACTGCTCCGATGCAGACCGGCTGCTTTCGGCCAACTCTGGACGTGAGCGGCAGTCGGAACATCGCGCGATGCCAGCGGACTATGGCTGCGCGTCGAAGCCTTCGAGCATCCGCGCGAACAACGCGATCGGATCGGCCTCGACGGCCCGAGCGATCGCGAGGAACTCGATAAGATCGAGCCGCCGCTCGCCGCCCTCGTACTTCGCCACAAAGGATTGCGGTGCGCCGAGGCGGTGAGCCACCTCCTGCTGGGTCAGGCCGACACGATGGCGTTCCTGCTTGAGCAACGCAACCATATGAGCGTGCTCGGATGTGTGGAGTGTCTTGCGCATGCGCCCGGTCCGGAGCGCTGCGGGCATCTGACGATTTTCGGATAATCCCAGTTCGGGATATTTCGCTGGACTACCCCGCCGACTGGAGCGACACCGGCCGCAAGAGAGCGTAGCCAGCAGTAGGATCGAGCGATGAACACCGGAACCGGCGTCTTCGTACTGCGCGATGCACAGACGCTCGTCGCCATGCAGGCGGCGAGCTTCGCGACAGAGGACGACTTTCAGCGGCTGCTGGCGTCCTTCCCGGAGCTTCTCGCGGGCGACCAGATCGACACCGAGGTGCCGCGCCGCTTCATGCTGGTAGCGCGCGAGAAGGGCATCGCGGCCGAGGAAGGCGGGGCGGACCGCTGGTCGCTCGACCACCTGTTCCTCGACCAGGACGGCATACCGACGCTCGTGGAGGTCAAACGCGGCACCGACACCCGAATCCGACGCGAGGTCGTCGGCCAGATGCTCGATTACGCCGCGAACTCGGTCCTGCACTGGCCGCTGGACACCTTGAGAGCCCAATTCGGGGCGCGATGCGAGGCGGAGAGCCGAGATGCCGGCGAGGTGCTGCGGGACCTTATCGGACCGGATGCCGAACCGGAGGCTTTTTGGGAGGCCGTGCGAACCAACCTTCAGGCCGGTCGGGTGCGGCTTCTATTCGTCGCCGACCGCGTGCCACCGGAGCTCCGGCGCGTCGTGGAGTTCCTCAACCGGCAGATGCAGCCGGCCGAGGTGCTGGCGGTCGAGCTTCGCCAGTACGAGGGACAGGGGCTGAAGACGCTTGTGCCGATTGTGCTCGGTCGGTCGGAGATCACGAAGGATCGCAAGGGCTCCTCGAGCCGCGCCGCGCAGCCGAAGCGAACCTGGGACGAGGTAACTATCATGGGGGAGATCGCAGCCCTCGGTGACGATGCGGTCCTGGAAGCCGCTCGCGCGATCCTGGCCTGGATCCATCGCCGCGCCGACCGCATCGCCTTCAACACGAACCCGAGCTTCGGCGCGCTCGGGGCGGTGTTCGAGGTTAACGGCGTCGAGATCTCTGCGCTGCGGGTCTTCACCGACGGGACCATGGCGGTTTACTTCGAATACATGCTGGGAAAGCCGGTGTTCGACGCCCTCCCCTTGCGTCAGGCGCTCCTCGACAGGCTGAACGCCATCCCGGGCATTCGGCTGCCGCCGGACGCCGTGTCGAAGCGCAAGACGATCCCGCTCGCCGGTTTGTCCACCGACGCGATCGCGGCGTTCCTCGCGGCGATGGACTGGTTCGTGGACACTCTCCGCGCCGGATCTAGCCCGGCGGGGGACTGAGCATACGCCCGCACCTGCTCGCGAGGAATACGCCCGGGACTGCCCTTCCGGGCCGCTGAGCGATCCTGGTGCGATCAGCCCAGCTGCGGCGGCCCATCGAACGCCCTGGATCCAGACCGGCCAAGATGCCGATCGGGCGCCGCTTCGTCCTCCGCCAAGGCGCGGCGTTCGATCGTTCTCCGCGTCGGGTTGCGGCGCTGCATCGGCTGGAGGCTCGCGGTTTTCGTGACCAGATAATCGAGGGCCTGGGAAGTCGCGTCGACCTGATCGTCGCTCCGACCGAACGGAAACGCTAACAGCTCGCTGACGTAGTCGTGGGTCCAAGGCTCCGACGCGGGTATCCACACCTGCCCAGCCTCGAACCGTGCGCTCTGCGCAAGAAGCCGGGCACGTTTGTCGTAGCGGGGCCGCCGCAGGTGAACCCGTACGCTGCTCGTGCGCCGGATGTCCTGCTGCAGGCTGCGGCCCAGTTCCGTGTCCTCGATCAGGGTCTCATCAGGACGCCAGGCGCGGACGGTCTCGAGGATCTTGCTGCGCAGCTCCGGCGTTTCCCACCGGCCTCGGACCAACTCCAGCAGATAGTAGTTCTCCCCGTCCCAGCCCCAGAGCATGCCGACCGAGTAGCTGCTGGTCGCGTCCAGCGTCGAGGCCGTGTCCCAGCTCGCAACGAAGTACTTGAGAACCGCAGCGTCGGGCTCGCGATCGAAGTACTTCAGCCATTCGCGGCGGATGACGTTGCCGTCCGGGGGCACGGGGTCCTGGAGGTACATCGCCGCGAAGGTCATCGAGCCGACGGCGCGCCGCATCTCCTCCAGCGCCTCACGCGGTTCACGCTTGGCATCCAGCACCTCGCCGGCCCGGCGATGATAGATGTCGTGCTCGTGCGATCCGATCCGATAACGCGCCGCTTCTGACGCGATCGCCGGCAAGACCAGCCGGTCCCAGTCACCGCTCCGCTGCACCTGACCGATGAGGTCGTCTTCGTGCAGCCGCTGCGAGATCAAGACGATCGCACCCTTGCGTTTGTCGTTGAGGCGGGTGCGATGCGCAGTGTTCCAAAGCCCCATCTCTCTGCGCCGGACGGCTTCCGAGAAGGTCGCATCCGGGCTCATCGCGTCGTCGCCGATGATGAGATCCGCGCCGCGTCCGAGCACCGGCCCCGAGATCGACACCCCGAAGCGGTAGCCACGCTCGGTCGTGATCGTCTCGAGCTTACGATCCCCGCCCCGCTTGATCCGGAACGCTGGGAACGCTTCCTGGAACCATGTGCTGGCGACGATCGCCCGGAAGGCCGCCGCATGTGTCTGGGCGAGGTCGGCGGAATACGAGGTGCAGATGATGCGCAGCCGCGGATCGCGGCCGAGCCGCCAGGCGGTGAACGCGACCGTGACGATGAGCGACTTGCCCGATCGCGGCGGCACGTTGATGATCAACCGCTTGCGTTCGCCGGTCTCAATCCCGCGCAGGGCGTGAGCGATGGCATGGAGGTGCCAATTGTCGACGAACGAGGTGCCTGGCTCGAGCGTGGCAAAGCAGCGCTCGTAGAACACCATGAAGTCGGTGCGCAGGGCATGGCGATAGAGGCGCTGAACCTGGGTCATGCCGCGCCCTCGTCCGAGAGATCGGCATCAGCTTCGTCGTCCGGTGCGATCCCTAAATCCGCCGCCTCGTCTGGAGACGAGCGCCCATGCGCACGCCGCGCGATCAGACGATCTAACGCCGCCTGATCCTCGAGACTGAGCGTATCGTCTATCGCTGAGTCAGGTCGGCTCGCCCGCCGCTCCCGCCGGCGCCTGTCCAGTTCTTTGGCCGCGGAGACGTTGCCCGCCAGGACCTCCTTGTACAGCGCGAGATCGACGGTCTCGTCACGGGTCAGCCGCTGCCGCTTGCCAGCGACCTGCACGACGACGATCTCGTCTAGAAAGTCGCCCTTCGGCTTGGGTTTGCCCTTGCGGCCCCACGGATTGCCGACTTGGTTCGGTTTGAAGCGATGCCGCTGCGGCGGACAACCGTAGCCGACACGTGTGGCCTCAACGGGGGGCGGCTCCCCGCGCTTGCGATCCCTGGGCATGGGACAGCCTCACGTGCGCCGCGAGCGCGGCGGCAGCACGATGCCCCGCTGCTCGGCCATCTCGGCAAACGTCAGACCAGTCTCAGCATGGCGCGCCGGTACGCGCGTGCAGCGCTCCATCCTGCGCACAGCGAGATCGACGTAGAACGGATCGATGTCGAGACCGTAGCCGCGCCGCTTCGCGCGATGCGCCGCGACCAGGGTGGTGCCGCTACCGGAAAAGGCGTCGAGCACGATGTCGCCACGCCGGGATACGTCCAAGATCGCGTCCTGGATCATCGCCACGTTCTTCGGCGTCACATGCTCCAGGCCATCAGGGTCGCCTGCCCGGGCGAAGCCGTTCGCACCGGGATAGCTCCACACATTCGAGCGATTGCGGCCGTAACGGCCGAGCTCGACGTTGTTGATGTGCGGTGCCGTGCCCTTCTTCCAGATGAAACACAACTCGTGGCCGGAGCGCCAGAGGGAGCCCATACCGGGATTGGTCTTGGCCCAGACCGCGAGATTGAGGAGCTGCTGGTAGATTGCATGACCGGCCGCCAGCATCTCCTGCATGTGCCGCCAGTCCATGAACTGGAGCGAGAGCGAGCCGTCCTCGGCATGCTTCCAGAGCAGCTCGAACACGGCGTGCAGGAACGCCGTGAACTCTGGGACACTCATCTCGCCGGAGGCCATGGCGAACTCGCGGGCGCCGACGCGACCGGTGACATGTCCGGCGACCGGGACGTTGTAGGGCGGATCGCACAGGACTAGGTTCGCGAGCACGCCGGCCATGAGCGCGGGAAGGCTCACCTCGCTCAGGACGTCGAGGCAGCCGAGCCGGTGACCGCCGTCGAAGGTCCAGATATCGCCGAGCTGAGAAATCGCCTGCTTCAGCGGCTCCGGCAAAGCATCGTCAGGATTGTCCTCGGGGGCGTTGAGGATCACATCGAGCTCGGCCGAGCTGAACGCGGTGAAGCTGACGAGGTCGATGTCGAAGTCGGCGAGGAAGGCGAGCTCGTCCTTCAGCGCGCTCGGATCCCAGCTCGACAGCTCCGGCAGCTTGTTGAGGGCGATGCGCAGGGCGCGGGCTTGCGCGTCCGAGAGGTCGGCCAACGCGATGGTCGGGACCGTTGCGAGGCCGAGCTCTAGGGCTGCGGCGAGGATCTGATGACCGGCGATGACGCGGCGATCGGCGTCGATCAGGATCGGCTGGACGATGCCCCAGCGCTTCATGCTCTGGAGCAGGTGCTCGCGGTGGCGAGGCTGGTACTTGCGCAGTTGCGCCCGTGCGACGACGAGCTCGCCTGGCGGCATATTGACGATGGCGTGAGATCGCTGGGCCGAGCTCTGCTGAACCGGCGTTCGCCTGCGGATCCGGGTCGGCGGCGGTTCGACCGAGGGGATGAGGTGCGGTTCGGTAGGCGTAGCTGGAGACATGACGCCGGTCCAATCGAGTCAGCATGGGCCAACAGTCACCTTTCCCCACGCACGATCTTGGTGCGGCGAGGCGTAGAGAACCGAAGGCAGCCAATGCTCGAACCCGATGCGGATGATCCGCGACGCGTCGTGCTTCTGCGTACGATAGAATTCGCCGGATCGCTTGCCGCGGTCAATCAAAAAATGATGCGATTGGAATTGGTACGTGGTCGGAGTCGCATCTCTGTCGCCGGAACTCCGTTTCGACTCCCATTTCGCGCTGCATCAAATTCGCATTTCGCACGCGCTCAGCAGAGACCGGTTCGAGCCTGACTGCGTCCACCGCCACTCATGTGGCTTAAGTTACTGTTATAGCTCTCAAATATGGAACGGCTGAGGTAGCCAGCCCACTTTATGCCCCACATTTCATAACGGCTTTTACCGGACGTAGTTGGACAATGGCCTCACGCGCGCGAGGGCGAAACTCGCTACAAGGCACTACTGGGACTGAGGCCCCAAGAACCACGTCTGCGGCTCAGCCAGGGTGCGACCCCATGCGGCGGCGGTCATGCTCGATGGCGAACTTATGACTGCAGAGGTCGGCAACCCAGCTCTGCCCCTCAACTGGGAGGTCGAAAGAGCGAATCGCGTCACCGATTACCGGTTCGATCTTGCCCCAGAAAGACGCTCGCCTCCGCTTCGCGAAGTGAGCCGGACGGGCATAACCGAGCTGGCCACCGAGGCCGACCTCCGCAAGTTCGCAGAACAGTACGATCAGTTTACGGGGGTAGTGCGAATCGCCGAGCCGCGTGATCAGATCCGCCTCCCTGATCAAGCCAGCCTAGGTAACGGTCTCGCGGTTCTCGTCGTCCTCCGGAACCGGGAAATTGAGCATCTTGATGGAACGGATCATGCGACCCGCGTCGACGAGGTCGTGTGCTTCGAAGCGCACCCACAACTCCAGCTTCGAGCGCCCGATGTGATGGGGCGCATGCGCTGCGTCCGGGGTGGCCTGCCCCCTGAAAAGTGGCTCTTCGCCAAGTTTGGTGGATTGGGTTGGTGGAAGGGATGCCGGAAGGTAGCTCCTGGCTGAACCGGGCGGGGATTCTCAGATCAGGGTATGACCCTTCTCTGTTACATCCCCGGTTGTCGCTTTCTCCACGTCACGCGTGAGGAGAGCACTACCCTTCGCATTTCCGCTCAAGCGAAGCGCGATCATGCCCGTTGCCCAGGTTGTCGTACGGTCAGCCGGTCGGTGCATAGTCGCTATCACCGGCGTCCCGCCGACCTGCCGACGAGCGGTCAGGAAGTGCGTCTGACCCTGACGATCCGACGTTTTTACTGCCACGACCCTGCTTGCGCCCGCCGAACCTTTGCCGAGCGTCTGCCGGGCCTCCTCGACCGCTACGCTCAGAGAACCTGCCGGCTGGTCGATGCTCAGGTTCGGACCGCGCTGGCGCTCGGTGCCACACCCGCCGCCCGGCTGCTGCCGCACCTGGCGATGCCCACCAGTGCCACGACGCTGCTGCGGGGTATCCGCCAATGTCCGCTGCCGACCGGATCCAAACCGATCATCGTCGGTGTCGACGACTGGGCCCTGCGCAAGGGCCGAACCTACGGCACCATCCTGGTCGACCTCGAACGCCGCCATGCCGTCGACCTGCTGCCGGATCGTTCGGCCTCGACGCTGGCGGCCCGGCTCCGGCGTGACCCACAGATCCAGGTCGTGGCACGGGACCGCTCGACCGAATATGCGCGTGGGACCGCCATGGGTGCGCCCGATGCCGTTCAGGTCGCAGACCGGTGGCATCTCCTGCTCAATACCCGACAGATGGTCGAGCGCTGGCTCGCCCGCGTCCATCCGCGTCTGAAGCTGTTGCCGGCCGTGGCCCCGTCATCGCCATCGATTCGGCGCGTCACGCCCTACCCGCGCGCACCGTCCGAGATGCTCGCGCGGGCCGCGGCCCGCGGTCGATGGGAAGCCGCCTATGACGACGTGCGTCGCCGCCATGCGGAAGGACACTCGCTTCGGCGCATCAATCGCGAGACAGGCTTGGCCCGGGCGACGGTGCGCAAGTACGCCTTCGCCGCGAGCTTTCCCCGGAACGGCATGCGCGAGCCGAAGCCGAGCATGCTCGATCCTTATCTCTGGCATCTGCATGGCCGCCTCAATGAGGGCTGCGAGAATGCGGAGCAGCTCTGGCGCGAACTTCAGGGGATCGGCTTTGCCGGCACCTCGAAGCAGGTGCATCGCTGGTTGTCCGAGCGGCGCGCAGGCTTGGCCGGAACGACTATCCGGTCGTCGCCAGCACCGACCGACACCCGTGTTGCGATCTCCACCGCATCACCCCTCGCCTCATCCAAGCAGCTGTCCTGGTATCTCCTGCGGGAGCCCGAAGACCTCGGCCCTGAGGCGGCTGCGGTCGTCTCGCGTGTCCTGCAGGATACCGAGGCGGCCAAGGTGGTCGATCTCGGCCGCCGGTTCTGCCGGATCGTCCGGAGCCACTGTGGCCAGCAGCCGTCAGGAAAATCAGATGTCCCGGCGTTCGATCAATGGCTGGGCGAAGCGCAAACCTGCGGTGTCCGGATCGTCGAGAGCTTCGCTGCTAGCCTCGGCCAGGATAGAGATGCTGTTCGGTCCGCACTGACACTGCCTTGGAGCAGTGGACAAGCCGAAGGCCAGATCACGCGTCTCAAGCTCTTGAAGCGCGCCATGTACGGCCGCGCCAACCTCGACCTCCTAAAACGACGGTTCCTCCTCGCAGCCTGATCCACCAAACTTGGCGAAGAGCCAAAGTGGTCCTCCCTGAGGTATGGCTTTGCGCCATGTGGAGGATGTTTTCATGGGACGGAAGAAGCATACGGCTGAGGAGATCGTCGCCAAGCTGCGGCAGGTTGATGTTCTGGTCTCGCAGGGACGCAAGGTTGCCGAAGCAATCCGGTCCATTGAGGTGACGGAGGTCACGTATTACCGCTGGCGCTCCGAGTACGGCGGCCTCAAAGGTGATCAAGTCAAGAGATTGAAATCTTTGGAGACGGAGAACCAGCGTCTTCGTCGGGCGATCTCGGAGCTGACCCTGGAGAAGCTCATCCTGAAGGAGGCGGCTTCGGGAAACTTCTGAGCCCGGCTCGCCGCCGGGCTTGCGTCGACTACGTCGTGGCCGAGCATGGCGTGTCGGAACGGTTCGCTTGCCGCGTTCTGGGTCAGCACCGCTCGACACAACGCAAGTGCGCCGTGGTGGTCGAGGACGAGGCCGCACTGACCGCCGCCATCGTCGCGCTGGCTCTCCAGTATGGG
The DNA here is from genome assembly GCF_008039945.1 of Methylobacterium sp. WL64. Taxonomy (NCBI): domain Bacteria; kingdom Pseudomonadati; phylum Pseudomonadota; class Alphaproteobacteria; order Hyphomicrobiales; family Methylobacteriaceae; genus Methylobacterium; species Methylobacterium sp. WL64. The sequence goes on along the minus strand of NZ_VRVA01000014.1, from coordinate 64,336 downwards.
CGCTATGGGTACCGTCGGATCACCGCGCTGCTCCGGCGCGACGGCTGGACGATCAACGTGAAGCGGGTCGAACGGATCTGGCGGCGGGAGGGTCTCAAGGTCCCAGCCCGACAGCCGAAGCGGGCCCGCCTCTGGCTCAACGACGGCTCGTGCGTGCGCCTGCGGCCAGAGCGGCCCGACCATGTCTGGTCCTATGACTTCGTCGAGCACCGGACGCATAACGGTCGCAAGTACCGGATGCTGAATGTCCTCGATGAGTTTACCCGTGAGTGCCTAGCCATCCGCGTATCTCGTGAGCTGAAGGCGCACGACGTGATCGATGTCCTCTCGGATCTATTCAGCCTGCGCGGTGCGCCAGGCCATATCCGCTCGGACAATGGACCTGAGTTCATCGCTCGATCTGTCCGAGACTGGATTGCCGCGGTCGGCTCAGAGACCGCCTACATCGAGCCAGGCAGTCCGTGGGAGAACGGGTACTGCGAGAGCTTCAACGCGAAGCTTTGGGATGAACTCCTCAACGGCGAGGTGTTCTACACCCTCAAGGAAGCCAGCGTCGTGATCGAGCAATGGCGGAGGCACTACAACAGCATCCGGCCGCACTCGTCACTCGGCTACTGCCCGCCCGCGCCAGAGGTCGTCATATGGCCAACGGAACCGAGCGGCTCAGTGCCGTCCGCTCGCCCTGCCATCGTCACCCGGCCTACGATGCACTAACTTCGAACCTGGGTCACCAAATGGGGGCAGGCCAATCGCGCATGAGGTTCGGGATCGCGCCGGTGACCTGATCGAGGACGGGCGTCATCTCGTCGACGACGCGCGCGACCGGGCCGGCAACCTCATCTCGGACGGCCATGATCTCGCCCGCCACGCCCGTAAGCGCGGCACCACCTATGGCCGGCAGGCCGTGCGCTACGCCGACGACAACCGCACCTCCACCCTGCTCGGCCTCGCCGCCGTCGCCTTCGCGGTCGGTTGGCTGTCCCGTCGCCGGCGCTGAACCCGCAATCCTGGAGCCCGTCCCATGATCCGCAAGCTGATCACCGCCTTCGTGCTCCCGAAGGTCATCGCCTACGTCAGCCGCCGGCTCGGTCGTTGGTCCTCCGCCGACGAATCGTCGGGGCTACTGACCTTCCCGTCGCTGTCGAACCCCCTCCAGGATACCATCCACGATGAAGCTGACCCTCGCCCTCGCCGCCACCGTCGCCGCCACCTTGGTCGGCCTGCCGGCCTATGCGGCACCGCCCTCCGCCGCGCCCGTCGAAGCGCTGGTTCGCGGTGATCTGCCGACCCACTTCGTCCAGTACAGGCGGATCGGTCATCGTCACGGCTGGCATGGCGGGCGCGGCTACGGGCGGGGCTACGGCTATGGTCGGGGCTACGGCTACCGTCGCGGACCCGGGGTCGGCGCAGCCGTCGGCGCCGGCGTCGCCGGACTGGCGGCCGGCGCCATTATCGGTGGCGCCATCGCGAATTCGCAGGCTCAGGCCGCCCCGGTGGTGGTGCAGGGCGGACCCGATCCGGAAGCGGTCGCCGCCTGCGCCCGTCGCTTCCGCTCCTACGATGCCGCCAGCGGCACCTATCTTGGCAACGATGGCGACCGTCACCCCTGCCCGTGATCACCCGAACCACCGGGTCCGCCAGCGCGGCGGGCCCGGGTCCATGACGGCATAGCTCCCGGACGCCCGCGCGGATCCGTGGATGTCTCGTGTTGCCGACACCCCGCGGACATCCCCGACCTCGATCCGAAAGCTCGCCATCCATGCGCCCGTACCTTGCCGAGTTCATCGGCACCTTCGTCCTTGTCTTCTGCGGCTGCGGCAGCGCGGTGCTCGCGGCCGACCATAGCCGCCGGCCTCTACGGCTCGATGCGCGCCCTCGATCCGGTTCTCCAGATGCCCGAGCGGCAAGGTCTGCAGGCGCTGGCAGGCGAGACCGAACAGCGGATGGAGAAGGCCGGTATCAAGCCGACCGAGTTCTAGCCCCTCCCTCCCAAACCAGCCTGGCCCCATGCCGGGTCAGATCCCGGTCGCCGGCACGGTGGCTGAGTCCCCGCGGGCGGACCTCCGTTCGATCCTCTTAACCGACAAGGAAAACCGATGAGCAAAGGCTATCCCTCGATGACCGCGCTGCTGGGCCTGTTGGCCGTGGCCGGCTACCAGAACCGCGACAAGCTCGCCGAGCTGCTGAGGGCCCCTGACGCCCCATTGTCCCCCTCGCTCAACCCGGGCCACGGCACTGTCCCGCCGATCCCGAACACCGCATCCCACACCAGCGCCACGGGTGGCATCGGCAATCTTGGCAACCTGTTTGGTGGTCTGGGCATGGCAGGCGTCGGCGGTCTGATCGCCAGCGGCTTGAGCGAACTCGTCGACCACTTCACCAAGGGTGGCCACGGCGAGACGGCGAACTCGTGGGTCAACCAGGGTGTCAACCGCGACATCCCCGAGGCCGACCTCGAACGCGCCATCGGCCCAGACACCCTCGACCACCTCACCCAGCAGACCGGCCTGAGCCGCAGCGCGCTCCTGTCGCGCCTCTCGCGCGAGCTGCCCTCGGCCATCGACCGCTACGCCACCGACGGCCGCCGCCCGGCTTGAGGCCACGACGCGGCCGGTGCCTCAGGGCGCCGGCCGCACGAGACGCCGGGCGACGCCGCGCCGGGGTTCGATCCACCGCCTTTCCCCGACCTTGCGAGAACCCCATGGCCATCGACTATCGCTCCGAACTGCGCAGACCCTTGCCGTTCAGCCTCGCGGTCGTGGCCACCGTCCTGCTGATCTGGCTCATCGTCGCGTCCATCGCCGGCTCGCGCCAGCGTAGCGCCCGCGACCATCGCATCGAGGACCTGCAGGGCCAACAGACGGCGCTCCGGACCGACTTGGACCGGCAGATCTCGACCGCCGGCACTTTGAGCGCGTTGCAGGCCAAGATCGCCACCGCCCAACAGCAGGACCAACAGGCGAGCAAGGCGGCCGAGGCGGCGAAGTCCCGCGCCGCGACCCTGAACCAGGAGCAGCAGGCGGCCGAAGCCAAGGCGAGCGAGGCGAAGAAGGCGGCCGAGGCCGAGACGCAGAAGCTTACCGATCTACAATCCCAGATCACGCAAGCCGAGGGGAAGCTGTCCCCGTTGCGCGAGGCCATCGCCACCGCCGAGAAGGCCGCCGTCGACCGGACCCAAGATCTCGCCGAGGTCGGACGCCGCCTCGAGGAAGCCCGGGTGCAGGAGGCCAAGCTGCGCGCCGATCTCGCGACCATGACCCAGGAGGCCACGGCCAAGACGGCCGACCTCGCCAAGGCCGAGGAGCGCCAGCAGAACGCCCGCGAGGCCGCCGCCGCCGCCCAGAAGGAACTGGCCGATGCCCGGACCGCGACCGAACAAGCCACCAAGCAGCGCACGGACACCGAGCAGGCCGTCGCAGCTCTGACCGCCAACAAGGACAAGCTCGCCGCCGAGGTCGAGCAGGCGAACCGCGATGCCCAGCAGGCCCGCGACGCCCTGGCGAACGTCCGCAAGGAACTCGCCGAGGCCCAGGCGCAACGCGACCGCGTCGTGTCCGAGCGAGGCCAGGCAGAGCAGGCGCTACAGAAGCTCTCCGCCGACCGCGATGCCGACACGGCGGCCCTCGGCGCCCTGCGCAAGCGCCAGACAGACGCTCAGGCCGAGCTGGCCACGCTGAGCGAGACGCTGGCCACCCGCAACAAAGAGGCGGCGGCCCTCGACGAGCGGCTGGCCGCGGCTCGGCAGGACTTGTCCGCCGCCCAGGCGAAGCTCGCAGAAACCCGCCAGCAGCTCGCCACCCCGCCGGCCGCGGTGCCGAGCCAGCCGGCTCGCTGAGACGACGGCGATCCACGCGGGCAACCACCCGCGTGGATCGACCATCCCGGGGCCATCGCACGTAAAGATCGCATCATGAACATCCGTATCCTTGCCTTGACGGCACTCGCCCTCGCGGGCCCCGTCTTCGTTTCCAGGCCCTCCGTGGCGCAGGTCGGACCTGAGATGGAGGCAATGCGAGCCAGTTGTGGGGGCGACTACCTGCGCCTGTGCGCCGGCATGAAGCCGGGCGGCCCCGAGGTGAAGGCCTGCTTCAAGCGCAATCGCCAGAACCTGTCGAAGGGCTGTTCGCAGGCCATCGCCGCCTACGAGCACTCCCGGAGCGGGGCGTCGGGTGAGGCCGACGACTGACCGACGGGACGAGGAAAACGGGCGCTTCGGCGTTGCCGAGGCCTGTTTTCCTCGCGCCTGAACCTGGTGCCCGGGCACCCGCTCCGACCGAACGAAGGCCCGATGCCCGGAAAAACGGGACAGGCGGCGCAGCGGCATAGGAAAACGAGAACGGTATGCTGACCCGCCTGAGCCGCGCCTTCCTTCGGGTATTCCCCGCCCTCGTTTTGGTCGTCGTGGGGCTGCTCGCCGCCCTGTTCCGTCGGCGTGGCGTGCCCCGAGCGAGCGCGACGACGCCCATTCCGGCTTCTACGAAGCCGGCGATGCCGCCGGTACGACGTCGCGGAGCGGCGATCGCGCTCCTTGCCCTCGTCCTCGGGATCGGGCTGGTCCTGGCCGTGAGCGATGGCGACGGCGCCCTCAGGCGGATCGTGTCGCGGCTTCAGGCGTCGCTCGGCGAGGGCCCGCGACCGGTGGCGGCCCTCTCGCCGACGGATGTCGGCATCGGCCGAGGAAACACTTCGGATGCGGTCGCTCCGGTTGGTTCCGTTGGCCAGGGCTTCGCGACGGATCCCGGAACGTCGGGTCAGGGCGAGCCAACCTTCGACACCGTGCGCGTCGAGCCCAACGGGGAACTCGTCGTAGCCGGACAGGCGCCAACGAACACCACCATAGAACTGCTGGTCGATGGCAAGGCCACGGCGAAGGTGGTCGCCGATGCGAACGGTTGGTTTGCCGTCGTCCCCCCGGCGCTCCCGGCCGGCAACAGCGAAATTGGTCTCCGGGTGACCGATGGAAGAGGCTTCGTTCGCCAATCGCGGGACAGCGTCGCGGTGGCGGTTTCCCCGTCGCACGATGCCAAGCCGCTGGTGGCCCTGACATCGCCCGACAAGCCGACCGTGGTGCTGTCGCAGCCAGGCTCGTCGCAGGCGGCGACCCGCGCGGTTCCCGACGCCAAGTCCCCACCACGGACGATGACGGGCACAGCGTCCCCACACGTCCTGGGCTCCCGCGAGGCCCCTTCGGCCGCTGGCGCTTCGACCGCCGCCGTCGCCAAGGATGCCTCCCGATCCAGCCGAACGGGGGACGGCGGCGATGCCGGTTTGGGGGGCACGGGGCAAGCCTCGTCCGACGGGGCCAAGCCCGCCTCCTCGGATACACCAGTGTCTCCGCCGTCGGGGAAGGCGGTCGCGGAAGGATCGGGGGATGCCGCGATCAAGATCGTCAGCGTCGATGTGCAGGAAGGCGGACGGCTTTACGTCAGCGGTCAGGCCGGGGCCGGAGCGACCGTGCGCTTCTACCTCAACGACACCCTGATCGCCCCCGCCAGGGTCGGCCGCGACGGCACCGTGACCTTCACCATCGGCAGAGGCGTCAAGCCGGGAGCCTACAAGGTCCGTCTCGATCAGGTCGATACTGCGTCGGGCAAGGTCCGCAGCCGCGTGGAGGTGCCTTTCTCCGTTCCGGAGGTCGCTCGGAGCGCCGGTACGAACGGTTCGCGCGTGGCACCATCCGCGACGGCCGCCGACAAGGAGGACGGCGGGACGATGGCATCGAACGCGCAGCATCCGACACCTCCCTCGCCGGCGACGGCGTTGAGCCAGAGCCAGGGCGCGGGTGCCGCGGACGGGCCGCGAAATGCCATCCCCGGCCCACCCCAGGAGCTGACATCCTCGGGGCCCGCGCGCGATCCACTCGGATCCGTGCCTGAGGCCGCCATCGTCTTCGTCCCGGAGGTGAGGACAGCCCGGATCGAGCGCGGCGACAGCCTTTGGGCGATCAGCCGGCGGACGTATGGCGAAGGCGACCGTTACACGGCGATCTACGACGCGAACCTGGATCAGATCCGCGACCCGGACCTGATCTATCCCGGCCAAGTCTTCGTGCTGCCGAGCGAGGACGCCATCGATGCCGTGCAGAACGGGAAGCGCGGCTGAGGGAGATGCAACCATGACCAAGTTCACCAAGACCGTAACCTATGCGGTAGTGGTCGCGGCATTATCAATACTTGTCGTCATCGTCGTGCAAACGACCAGTATGTTGACGGGATCACCCCGCTGATATGGTGGGATCGACCCCTGCGGCGGCCCCGCCGAAACATGCCATCCGATATTTTTATTACGCATTCCAGAAAAGCGTTGGGTGCTAAAACACAATCAACGCTCCAAATTTATAATATCCTGCAGAAATTGAATATCAAATCGCCGGTGGAACAATATTGATAGCTTGTTTTGGAACATTTTCGATTGCTTCGGACAAGAATTTGCGTCAACGCCTAGCGTGTTTCAAGTTTAAGAATTTAAGGTATCTTCAAGAAGGTAGCTATCAGTATTTGGCACACACCGCGCCGAGTCTTTGGACTCAGACACATGGAACGTCCGGTTCCTTAGGTTCAGATGCCTAAAGCGGACGTGCTGCTATCGGCCAGACTACGCCATGCCGGATCGCCGACCCGCGCCAAAGCGGTCGTTCGGCTCTGCGCCCTTCCCGGTCATTGTAACAGACTGGAACGCTCCTCCGTAGCGGACATTCAATGTCACCACAGCGTCGCCACGCCATTCAATTAAGGGCGGCGCATGCAAGCCCTAAATTAAACCGCCCTAAGATAAAAATTCAGAGCGCTTCCGGATCAACACGATTGGCTTGTAGGCCGAAGTGCAGCGCGCGTTTAGTTCATGTACCTGCGTCGCGCTCGAACTTCGTGCTGAGCCAGCCGCCGCCCCACTTCGAATAGCAGGGCGTCTGCGCGTGCCTTCAGGTCCGGGTCTTGGAGTTCGGCGATGATGCGCTGCGCGGCCACCGCGTGGTCTGCCGCCTGCTCCAGAGGTGACACCACAGGTGCAGGATCATCTACTGTGGCGGTGAACTTGCCCGTGCGCGAGCGCGTCAGGTCGACGATGATGCCGCGTCCGCGCGCAGGGCGTCCCAACGAGTCGCGCATGATGTACCCTCGGTCGAGCACCCAGCGTGTGACGCCATCGGCCGAATGCACCCGGTATTCGGCGACGAAAGGCACATCCTCGTCGACGCTGCGGCGAATCAGGGTGTGGACGTGTTCCTGGTCGTCTCGATGCACGCCGCGAATGTAAGCGGACAACGGAAGTCCGGCAGCGGCCTCATCAGGGTCGACGCCGAACAGCAACGCGACAAACGTGTTGGAACGAACCACGTCCGAACCAATATCCCAATCCCAGGGCCCGGCAATCTCTAAGGTATCCAGCGCGTACTGAAGCGCCGTCGCACAGATTCGGTCATCGGAGGTCTTTAGCTTCGGCACCTGCTACCTGCGGCTGTCTCGAAAATCGATTGTCGACGACAAACGTATCCCGGCGGGCGGCACGACTTAAAGAGGCAGTACCATTCCCGCAATTACAACGTGTATCGACACCGATCCAATTGCAATCGGTGTTCGATGACGACGTCAAGAGTGGCGTCTGTGACCGCATGGGGATCGATTGGGGGACGGGATGCCGCCCCCGATGAGGCCGATCGAGGTCGAGCCGGGCGAAGGCGGCTCGTAGAACGCGTCGTCCAGGCATCGCGGGTGCCGCCAGCGGGGCATGACGCGTCGCCCGCCTCAGGAGACCCTCCGTCCGGGACGGATGCATGAGCCGTGATCGCAGATGGCGGCCTCGACGGAAGTCGCGCCCCAACTGAACGCCTGCAAGCGCCGCCACCGGGCGATGCACCACCGCGTTCTGACCCTCGTGCAGGCGACGCCCGATCGGGTTCAACCCGTGTTCGTCGGCAACCGGACCCGATCGCATCTGAGGCAGGAAGCATTGGAGCGGCCACCCATTCGAACGAATGTCAAAAGTCTCACGCATGTTATTGTTTTGGATGCGTGAACGACGTTAGAAACCGAGCGCAATCGGATCTCCTAAGGCGGAGTGCCGGCAGCTCTCCGAAAGTAAAGCTCGAGCACAACATTTCGCAGCCCTTGAGAGCACCGAGCCGCTCCATCGTGTGAAGCCCTCGCACGCACAGGTAGGCTCGGATGGCCCTCGACGCTTCTGAGGTGTGCCATGGCGGGACACGACGGTGAAATTCTCGCGCGCGATCGCCGCGATAGACCGGGTCTCAGGCAAACAACGGCAGACGCACGGTCCCGGCCGGACCACCACCGGCAGCACCGGCAGGATGCCCCCGATATCCGTCCAAGTTCCAGCCTCGTCGGGCTTGCCCTGGCCGCCGCCGGCGTGGCCGCCATCGGTCTGATCGGCGCTCAGATGAGCGCAACGGGTAGCCGAACCGGAAGAGGGCCGAACCGACGGTCGGCCGCGGGACATGAGCCGGAGGTCGAGCGCTCGATCACGATCGAGGGTATTCCTAAGGACGAACTCTATCGTCGCTGGCGCGATCCGGAGACCTTGCGGCGGATCATGGCGCCGTTCGCGGATGTCCAGCCCACGGGTGACGGGCGGACACGCTGGAGCGCCGGCCACGATCTCGGCTCCTGGGACATGCGCTTGGCCGACGACGAGCCCGGCGCGTTCATGCGCTGGGAGGCCCTGGACGAGGGAGCCCTGATCCGGGAGGCGTCCGTCCGCTTCCGCTCCGCTGCGGGCAACCGGGGCACGGTGGTCGTCCTGCGCGCCAGCCTCGATCCGCCCGGCGGCATGCTCGGCCGGGTCGCGACCCGGATGCTGAACGATACGGTGCCGGCGGCCCTCGCGAGCAAGTCGCTGCACTACTTCAAGGCTCTCGTTCAGACCGGAGAGATCCCCACCACCGAACGCCAGCCGGCGGCTCGGCCCGACCCGCGCTGACGAGGAGGCTCTTTATGCGTGCGCTCATCTGGAATGGCGTCAACGACCTCCGTGTCGAAACGGTCAAGGATCCCGAGATCGTCAACCCGCACGACTGCATCCTGCGGGTGACCATGTCGACCACCTGTGGCTCCGACCTGCACTTCATCGACGGCTACATCCCGACCATGAAGGCTGGCGACGTGATCGGCCACGAGTTCATGGGCGTGGTCGAGGAGGTCGGGCCCGAAGTGAAGAAGGTCAAGGCGGGCGACCGGGTCGTCGTGCCGTCCTTCATCACCTGCGGCCAGTGCTGGTACTGCAAGAACAAGCTTCATTCGCTCTGCGACAACACCCATCCCAAGCCCGAACTGCAGGAACCCCTCTTCGGGTATCCGACCGCAGGCATCTACGGCTACACCCACGCGTTCGGCGGCTATGCCGGCGCGCACGCCCAGTATGTGCGGGTCCCGTTCGCCGACAACGATTGCTTCAAGGCGCCGGACGGCCTGCCGGACGAGCAGGTGCTGTTTCTGTCGGACGCCGCCCCGACCGGCTACATGGGGGCGGATTTCTGCAACATCCGGCGCGGCGACGTGGTGGCCGTGTGGGGTTGCGGCGGCGTCGGCCTGATGGCCCAGAAGAGCGCCTTCCTAATGGGGGCCGAGCGGGTGATCGGGATCGATCGCCTGCCGGAGCGCCTGCAGATGGCCCGCGCGCATGTCGGCTCGGAGACCATCAACTACGAGGAGGTCGACAGCGTCCTCGAAGTCCTCAGGGAGATGACGGGCGGTCGGGGCCCCGACGCCTGCATCGACGCGGTCGGCATGGAGGCGCACGGGACCGGGCTGCAATACGCCTACGACCGCGCCAAGCAGCTCGCGTACATGCACACCGATCGCGGCCAGGCGCTGCGCGAGGCGATCATGGCATGCCGTAAGGGAGGCACCCTATCGATCCTGGGCGTCTACGGCGTGATGGACAAATTCCCGATCGGCGCGATCATGAACAAGGGCCTGACCGTGCGCACGGCGCAGCAACACGGCCAGGCCTACATGGGCCGGCTGCTCGACCATGCCCAGAAGGGTGAGCTGAATCCGTCGTTCCTGGCGACGCACCGTTTCTCGCTGGAGGATGCGCCGCGGGGCTACGCCATGTTCAAGCACAAGAATGACGGCTGCGTTCGCTCCGTGTTCATTCCCTGACGGAAAATCGCGGCCCCGAGGAAACCCTAAGACGTCGATCCAGTTAGAAATACAGATACACTGATATCGCGTTCGACAGGCTAAATTTCTGGCCGTGAAGCATACTGATCTAAATCGGAGCCATCATCTCCGCAGAGTCCGCAGATCAACCAGACCCTTCTGAACTGCAATGGACCTCTGCAACCAACCGGCGGGAGAACGGCATGCGAGCCCTGGTCTGGCACGGGAAGGAAGATATCCGCTGCGATACCGTCACCGATCCGGAGATCGAGGACGGGCGTGACGTCATCGTCAAGGTCACGAGCTGCGCGATCTGCGGCTCGGACCTGCATCTGTTCCACAACTTCATCCCCGCCATGCTGCCCGGCGACATCATGGGCCACGAGGCCATGGGCGAAGTCGTCGAGACCGGGCGCGGGCTCAACGGCACGCTGAAGAAGGGCGACCGGGTCGTGGTGCCGTTCACCATCGTCTGCGGTGAGTGCGACCAGTGCAAGCGCGGCTACTTCTCCGTCTGTCAGAAAAGCAACCGCAAGAAATACCTCGCTGATAAGGTCTTCGGCCACGGCACCGCCGGCCTTTTCGGGTACTCGCATCTCACCGGTGGATACCCTGGCGGTCAGGCCGAGTATCTGCGCGTTCCGTTCGCCGATGCGACCGTCCAGAAGGTGCCGGACGGCATCCCCGACGAGAAGCTGCTCTTCCTCTCGGACATCTTCCCGACCGGTTGGCAGGCGGCCGTCCAGGCCGACATCCAGCCCACCGACACCGTGGCGATCTGGGGCTGCGGGCCGGTCGGCCAGATGACGATCCGCTCCGCCGTCCTCCTGGGCGCCGAGCAGGTCATCGCTATCGATCACCTGCCGGAACGATTGGAGATGGCCGAGGCGGGGGGCGCCATCACGATCAATTTCGACGACGAGAACGTCGTCGAGCGGCTGAACGAGCTGACCGGTGGCGAGGGTCCCGAGAAGTGCATCGACTGCATCGGCATGGAGAGCCACGTCAGCCCCACCATGCCGGATACGGTCTACGACCGGGCCAAGCAGATCTTCATGGCCGAGAGCGACCGGCCGCACGTGCTGCGCGAGATGATCCATGTCTGCCGCCCCGGAGGCCTGATCTCGATCCCGGGGGTCTACGGCGGCCTGGCCGACAAGATCCCAATGGGCGCGGCGATGAACAAAGGCCTGACGTTCCGTATGGGGCAGACCCACGTCCAGCGCTGGACCGGCGATCTCCTGCGCCGGATCGAGGAGGAGCAGATCGACCCCTCCTTCGTCATCACGCACGAGGTCCCGCTCGACAAGGGGGCGGAGATGTACCGGACGTTCCGGGACAAGCAGGACAGCTGCATCAAAGTCGTTCTCAAACCCTGACACAGTGCGGAGGGAGCATGTCGAGCATCGCGAGCCTCTCGAACATCACGCGATCCGAGGGCGATCCGAAGGTCATTCGCACCGGGCCGAGTTCGCGCGGCATACCGGACAGCCTTGCCAAAGGGCTCGGGTGGTTCAGCCTCGGCCTGGGCCTCACCGAACTCCTGGCGCCGAGGCGCATCACGCAGGCCCTCGGCATGGAGGGCAAGGAGGCCTTGGTGCGTGCCTACGGGGCCCGTGAGATCGGCAGCGGCATCCTCTCGCTGTCGATCGACAAGAAGCTCGGGCTCTGGAGCCGGGTCGCCGGCGACGGTCTCGACATCGCGACCGTGATGACGGCGCTGCGGGCGGACAACCCGAAGCGCGACAACGCCGTCGTGGCATTGGCGCTGCTGCTCGGCATCACGGCGGTCGACCTGATCGACGCCCAGGCCACCACGATGCGGCACAGCCGCGGGGCGGGCCGGAAGCGATCGTACCGGGACCGCAGCGGCTTTCCGCGCGGTGTCCAGGCGTCCCGCGGTGCGGCCCGGGACTTCAAGACACCGCCTGACCTGCGGCACACGCCGCCCCTCGCTTCAGTCTCGAAGCGGACGTCTGCCGCTTGAGGCCGCGCGGGTTTCCGAGGCGATCCATCCTGTCCCCGATGTCGGAGACGGATCGCGCCGCCGGGCGACGGAGGGCCACCCAGCACGTCCTATCGCGCCTGTTCGGCTCTCAAGGAAAGCGCCCCGTCGTCGGCCAAGCAGCGCGAGGCGGCGATGCGCCGGGATACATCACCCCTGGATCATGCATCACCTCGGGATCACGGCAGGTTGGCCTCGGACGCGATGGCCGTAAATGAGTCCCGGGACCGCTCCGACGCGGTGATGGTGCCGGGGCTGGAGACCCTCCTGGCGGCGTTTGCCCGTCAGGCCCAGATGTTCATCGGTCTCGTTGACTCGCAACTCCGCCCCCTGTTCCTGAACGCGGCCGGCCGCAGGATGGTCGGACTTCAGCCCGACGACGACATCGCGATCATCCCGGTCTCGGACTTCTTCCACCCGGCCGATCGCGCCGTCGTCCGCGACGTGGCGCTGCCGGCGCTGCTGCGCGGCGGCCGTTGGGAAGGCGAGTTGCGGTTCCGGCATTTCCGCCACGGCTCCGGAATGACGGTCCGATGGCACGCATTCGCGCTCTACGACGGTGACGAGAGCTTCATCGGCGCGGCGATGATCGGCACCGACATCTCGGCCCGCAAACGCGCCGAGGCCCGGCTCCGCGCGAGCGAGGCCCGGCTGCAGGCCGCCGTAGATCTAGTCGGCCTGTCACCCTACTCCTGGGATCCGCAAACCGGCGCGCTGGATTGGGATGCGCGTGTGAAGGCCCTGTGGGGCCTCCCCCCCGACGCGCCCGTCGACAAACAGGTGTGGTTCTCCGCCATCCACCCGGACGACCGCCGGCGCGTCGAGGCGGCGGCGGCGCGCTGCGCCGACCCGAGCGGCGACGGCGTCTACCACATCAAGTATCGCGTGATCGGCCTCCGCGACGGCATCGAGCGCTGGGTCTCGACCTACGGCCGAACCGGGTTCGAGGACGGGCGGCCGGCGTCGTTCGTCGGCGTCGTCGTGGAGATCACCGCACAGGTGCGTGCCGAGGCGGCGTTGCGCGAGAGCGAGCATCGTCTCTCGGCGACGCTGGCCCAGTTGCCGATCGGGGTCGGTCTGGCCGACCCGAACGGGAGCATCGCGCTGGCGAACACGGCGCTCAATCGCTACGCACTCGAACGGATTCCCTCGTTGGAGGCGCAGTCGAACAAGCGCTGGCAGGCGTACGCCCCAGACGGGCGACGGCTGCCCCCTGCCGAGTATCCGGGGGCCCGGGCCCTCCGGGGCGAAACGGTCGTCCCGGGCATCGACTTCATTTTCACCCATCCCGACGGTCGGGAGTGTTGGACGCGCGTGAGTGCCGCCCCGTTTCACAACGTCGACCGCGAGATCAACGGTGCCATCGTGGTGGTGCAGGACGTCGATCGGGAGAAGCGGGCCGAGGCGGCCCTGCGGGAGAGCGAGGAGCGCTTCCGTCGCTTCGCCGAGCATTCGACGAACGTGCTCTGGCTCGCCGACCTGGAGAGCGGACAACTCGATGTCCTCAGCCCGGCCTTCCGGCAGGTGTGGGGTATGGACCCGGCGGACATGCCGGATGTCGCGGGCTGGCTCGCCAGCGTCCACCCGGAGGACCGCGACGCCGCATCGCGGGCGCTTTAGCGGGTCGGCGGCGGCGAGACCCTGGTCCTGAAGTACCGGATCCTGCGCGCCGCGGACCACACGGTACGCCGCATCCGTGACACCTTCTTCCCGATCCCGGCGCTCGATGGGCACATCCGATTGGTCGGCGGGATCGCGCAGGACGTCACCACCGATACCGACCTGCGGGCCTACGTGATCGCGACGGGAAACGACGCCAGGCGTGGCCTCGTCGGCGCCCTGGAGGCCGCCGGTTACGAAGTGCAGGCCTTTGCGAGCGGACGGGCCTTCCTCACCGTGGCGGGCTCGCTGATGCCGGGCTGCGTCGTGCTCGAATTCGAGGAGGCCGGCGACCTGGTCGTCGCAAGCGAGCTGAAGGCGGCACGTACGCACCTGCCCGTGGTGGCAATCGGTGCGAGCAGGGGCGACGTCGGCTTCGGGGTCCGCGTCATGAAGGCGGGCGCAGTCGATTTCCTCGAAGACCCCTGGACGCCGGAAGCGCTGCTGTTCGCCGTCAAGACTGCCCTGGCCGAGATCCGCGACGTCGCGGAGCAAACACGCGCGCGCGACGAGTCGCGCGGGCGGATCGCGGCCCTGTCGGCACGCGAGCGTGCGGTGCTGGAGGGATTGCTGGCGGGCGGCACGAACAAGACCATCGCGCGCACGCTGGGCCTAAGTCCGCGGACGGTGGAGATCCACCGTGCCCGGGTCATGGAAGCCCTCGGGGCTCGCACCCTGCCGGAGGCGGTCCTGATCGCGACCGTGGCCGGCGTCTGTCCCGCCGTTCAGGACGGCGTCTAGAACAGCGTTCCGAAAGGTGTCCGCCGGCTTTCGGAAAGAGGGGATGCGGATCAGGGGGCTCGCGCATCGTGCCGGTTCCGATATCCGGCACGATGCGCTCGGCCGCGGCGCCGGCGCCCGGCCCTCTAATAGGGGTCGCCGGAGACGGCCGGCGAACGCGAGAGGTACCCAGCCTCAAACTCTGCGAGCTGACGCAGCCGACGCGGCGCGAGGATGCGCAGGCGGCGTTTGCGCAGCGAGATGAACCCGTCGCGCCGCAGGGTCTGCAACACGCGGTTCACGTGCACGCTCGACAGGCCGAGCGCGTCGGCGAGATCCGCCTGTGTCAGCGGCAGATCGTACTGCCCGTCCGCGGTCTGGCCGATCGCGCCCAGCCGTTCCAGCAGCTCGCACAGGAGATGGGCCATGCGTTCAGGGCCCGAGCGCATGCCGAGGTTGACCAGCCACGCGCGCGCCATCGCCTCCTCCGCGAGCCTTGCGCGCTGTAGCGCCAGAGCGATGCGGGGATGCCGGCCGAGCAGGTCCATGTAGGGGACGCGCGGGACCTTGGCGACCCGACAGGGCGTGAGCGCCTCGATCGCGTGGTCGAGCGGGTAGCCCTGGAGGGCGCCGCGGTCGCAAAGATCACCGGGCACCAGATAGGCCAGGATCTGGCGACGACCCGACATCCGGCACTTATGACGGTTGGCGAACCCAGCAAGGACGATCAGCGCGTGGTCGGCCACGCGTCCCTGTTCCACCAGAACCGTGTGCCGCGCGACCGGCCGGACATAGTCGGTCCAGCCCTGAAGGGCCGCACGATCCTCCTCCGTCAGCGGCGCAAAGCTGTCGAGCTTGCGGGCCAGCGCACAGACGGCGCCGCCCCCCTCCCGGGCCGGAGCCGAAAGCCGCGGCACGCGAGCGGCCCCGGCGACGGAAACATCCGTCACGGTGATCAGGGCGCGTGTCTCCATCGGGCTTCCTCCGGGATCGTTGCCGCATTCTCCCGCCGTCGCGGAGTGCGGGCATCCGGTTGGTCCCTTAGGAGCCCTCCGGTCCGCCCGCTGCGATATCTTCGCTCCGGTAGGCCATCGCGGGGGCGAGCCGCGCGATGTGCGGGGACCATTGCGCGCGCAGGTCGAGATAGGCTTGCACGGCTGCGTCATCCCGCACGACCGCGATCCCCGCCTCGGCGAGCCGGGATGCGGCTCTGTCCGAATGGGCGCGCCACCGCTGCCGCGCCTCGGGATCGGCCGCCAGCGCCCGCGGCGGAGCCCCCGCCAGGAAGGCCGTTTCCAGCGTGACGACCAGCCTGTGAGCCACCCGCCAGAGTGCTTCGACCGCCGCCGCCTCCCTCAGCAACGCCGCCTCCTCGCCCGCAAGTGTGCTGCGGATCAGCGACGCCGTATCGAGTGCGAGGTGAGCCTGCGCCGAGACCGAGTAGTACGGCTGCTGGAATCGGAAGTAGAACAACACCGGGTAGAAGTGATGCGCTTCCTTCATCTCGGCCATCGCGTCGCACAGCGAGACCAGATGGCTGTACCCAGCGCTGAACTGCCCACAAGGCCCAAGCCGCGCCAGCAACTCACCCGCGTCGGACGTCTCCCCCGAGAGGACGTGGAGCTGCAGCCCGAGTGCGTTGCGCCGCAGGAGGGCGCCGTAGACCTGCATGACGTAGGTCAGAACCAGCGAGGTCACGGACATCCCGATCAGCGAGTTCGCCAGGTAGACGACGCGGTAGGCGTCGTTCGTCGGCTTGAAGTCGCTGGCACCGACGATCGCCATGCTGCTGCCCCCGGCATAGAGCGCGGTGAGGAAATCCGTGGGTGTGGGGCCGTTGCTCGCCTGCACGCCCGTGCCGAGGCCTGGATGGATGATCAGCGCCGCGCCGAGGGTCAGGCCGCCAGCCCAGAGCAGGACGTAGAGCAGAAGGATGACTGGTCCGCAGAACGACAGCACCGTACCGCGTCGTGAGCCGGCTGCCTCAGCAGCGCGGCGGAAGGCAATCCAGGTGAGATGCGCGGCACGCTCGGCGAGCAGCCCGGTCCCGATGCGCGCGTACAGGACGGTGAGGAACACGTCGGAGAGGACGATCCCCATGACCAGGGCACCGGACGCGCCTTCGAGGGCGGACAGCATGGGCAGGCTTCCACGTGGCTTCCGGCGCCGCTCGCACCGCTCTCGGCGCGAACCGGCGGTTGCCGCCTCCGTTCCTGCGATATGTCCGTAGGACGATCCCTATCGTTCCTCCACGGATGGCCGCGCATCCAGGCCCGATCTCGCCGCTCGATCGGTCCGGTGGGCGGCCTGGGTGTCCAACCGATAGTGCCGGTCGACGGCGGTCCAGAACGCGATCCTCATCTCGGGACCCCGGCGATCGAGCACCGCTTCGATCACCGCGATGGCTTCGCGCGCACAGATGACAGGGTCGTCTGGTTCGTATCGATCGTCCTGCGGAACAACATCGGTCACGGCGGCACTCCGGGTCGGCGGGCAGCCGAGACACCCGCGTGGGCGCGAAAATGGCCCCGCACATCGCGCAGGGCGATCCGGGCATATCCGTAGGTTGGACGCGGTGCCTGTCCGCCCGCGCTGCAAGTCCTCTCCACGCCTCGGAAACCGTGCAACCAGGAGGTGTCCTGAGGGATCGTCCGTAGGAAACGGGTGCTGGCCGTGCCGGTTCGCCCCTACGTCACCAACAGGAGGTGTTCATGAAACTGAGGCATATCTTCCTCGCGAGCACGGTGCTCGTCGCATTGACCGGTGGTTACGCACAGGCTCAGCAATCGGCTGTCAGCAACCAGCGTGTGACCCAGGACCAATCGGACGGGCAAGGCACTCAGATCTTCGTCAGCTCGGCGGGCGTGCGGCAGATCCAGCAGGCGTTGACCCAGAAGGGCTACAGCACGGGCAACGTGGACGGCCGTTGGAACTCGCAGACTGCGGCAGCGGCGCGCAGCTTCCAGCAGGCGCAGAACATGGAGCCGACCGGCACGCTCACCATCCCGCTGGTCTACGGTCTTGGTCTCGAGCAGGACATCATCTCGGGCAATCGCGGCGGAAAGGCCGGGGACCAAGCGCGCGACCAGGGGACGAAGCAGGCCGACAACCAGCGCGTCGTCGTCGAGCGCGCGGATAGCCGCGGCACGCCCCTCTATGTCAGCCCCGCGGGAGTCAGGCAGATCCAGCAGGCCCTGAACCAGCAGGGGTGGAATACCGGACAGGTGGATGGACGCTGGGGACCCGCGACCGTGCAGGCCGCGCGCAGCTACCAGCAGGTGCACGGGCTCGAGCCGTCGGGACGGCTGGAGGTTGGCCTGATCTCCGCACTCGGTCTAACCGATCCGATCTTCTCGGCCGGGCACGGCACAGGCCCGCAGGCTGCCAACGTGGCACGACCGCAGCCGACGCAGGCGAGCGGGTCGGGCGGCGACCGGCAGGTCGACAACCAGCGCATCGCCGTGGAGCGCACCGATACCCCCGGCGAACCGCTTTGGATGAATGCCGACGCAGTGCGCCAAATCCAGCAGGTGCTGAACCAGCGGGGCTATGCGGCCGGTCATCTCGACGGCAGCTGGAACAACGACACGACGATCGCGGCGACTCACTTCCAGCAGGCGCAGGGTCTCGAGCCGACCGGCACGTTGACCACCAACCTGCTAGCCTCGGTCGGCATGTCACGCTGGCAGCGGGGCGAGTTGCTGGGCGGCATGACGGCCCAGGCGAACGCGCCGGGCAATCCGAACCCACAGACGACCGGCTCCTTCAACCAAGCTGGGAATGCGGGCTCTGCCGCAACGAGCGCCGCGGGATCCGGCGACTCCGCGAAGTCCAATGCGCAAAGCGACCAGAATGGCAGCGATGCGCAGGGGACGTCGGGCGCGCGGTAGAGCGCTCGCCCGCCGAATTGGAGACCGGTTCGGCGTCGGCGAGCGCGTTGCATCAAGAACTGAGAGCCATTCCCGATTGCAACGCGAGCGGGGACGGCTCTAGCCCAGCTCAGGCGGCGGACCTTGTGCTCGTCGCCACGTCGGTCGCCTGTCCGGCCTCCGAGCCGGGCGGGCGGTCGGTCCGAGGCTGGAGATCCCCGCTGCCAACGCAAGATTCTAGGCCAAGTGGCGGCAGCGGAGGCCGCGCAAGGTCTTCAGGCGGCGTACGAAGTTGTAGGCGCTGACGAAGTTGGCCAAGTGCCCACGGAGTTGCCCGTGGCGGTCGTCGTTGTAGCGCTTGACCGTTGCGTCCCCCGCCTTCGCGAGGGCAAGCACTCGATCGGCCGTTCATCCGCTTTACCTAACCGTTCGTCGAGGCGAGGCGCTGTTTGATCAGCCGCGGTCGATACCGTTGCGAGCGCAGGCAAGTTCGAAGCTATGGGCCCAGAATATCTCGGCGGCTGCGATCGCCGCCATGATGATGGAATTGGCCAGAGCGACGTTGCAGAGAGTGGTGAACTGGGTGCCGTTGTCGGTGAGCACCGTGTGCACATCCTTAATGGCGGAGGAAGTTGCCTGCGACCCGCCGCCCTGGATGATCCGCAGCGGCGCGGATGAGCTGGGACCGCTCCATCGCGACCGGCGAGCAATACGAGGTCGAGTTGGGCATTCGTAGCGCCGATGACGCCCATCGCTGGTTTCTGGCGCAACCGCAGACGGTCAGGGATGCGGCTGGGGCTGTGACCCAATGGGGCTGCACCGACACCCATATCGACGACCGGCGCCCCCAAGCGAAGGAGGAAGCCGTCCACTTTTTCGGCGGCTTTGCTTCAAAGCAGCCATTCTGCTTTCGGCCAGCATCGGACATGGAAAGTCTTGAGCTTCAGCTGCCTGTCAGAGTTCGAGCGTGACCTTCGTGCGGGCGCGGGAGACGCAAGGCATCATCCGGTCCTGACGTTTGGCGACTGGCAGCACCACATCGCGGTGGATGACGGTACCGTCCCGGTAGCCGCACTCGCAGGACCCGCACACGCCCATCTCGCAGGACGAGGGCATCGCGAAGCCGCGCTGGCGCAACACGTCGAGCAGTGAGACATCGGCCGGGACGTGGACGACCGCTCCAGTCGAGGCGATCAGTGCGTCGAAGGGTTCGGGTTTGTAGTTCTCGTCTGCCATTGGCACGAAGTGCTCGACATGCACCCGCTCCGCCGGCCATCCGGCGGCAGTCAGTCCGGTCTGCACCGCGTCGGTGAGCCGCTGAGGCCCGCAGGCGTAGACGTGGATGCGCTCGTCCGGAGATCCGAGTATTGCGGGCCCGAAGCGCGAGCCTTCCGCGGAGAACCAGCAGCGGAGCCGGTCGCCGCAGAGGGCCAGCAACTCGGGTAGCAGTGGCGCTTGCTCGGCAGAGCGTGCGCAAAAGTGGAGGGTGAAGTCTGCACCGGTCGAAGCGAGGCGCCGGGCCATGGCGGCGAGCGGCGTCACGCCGATTCCGCCGCCGATCAGCAGATGACGCTGCGCGTCGGCGGCGAGCCCGAAGTTGTTGCGCGGCTGCGAGACGTGCGCGACGGCGCCCGCAACCAAGTTGTTATGCGTCCACAGCGAGCCGCCGCGACCGGCATCCTCACGCTTGATCGCCAGAACGTATCGGCCACGGTCGGCTGGATCGCCACAGAGCGAATACTGGCGCGTGCGGCCATCCGGTAGGCGCAGGTCGACATGCGCACCGGGCTCCCATGACGGAAGTTCGGGACGCTGAGGGTGGACGAGCGTCAGGCGCAGCACCTCCGGTGTGGTGGCGACTGCCTCTACGACCTTCAACTTCATGACGATGCGAGCGGACACCGGCTCAATCCACCAGCGAGATCGGGTCGCCCGGGCGGATGATCCCGCCACGCTCGATCCCACAGTTCAGGCCCGAGCGGTTGTAGAGCGGCAGGTAGACCGGCGATCCGAGTAGTTCCTCCAGGTACTTGCAAGGAAAATTGAGACGACCGCCGCGCAGGATCACCTCACCCACTTGGAAGCGACGTCCCACAAGGTGATTGAGCGGTACGCCAAGCACCGTGAGGTTCCTACGGTGATCGATGGGCGCGAGGTTGATCGGGCCGCCCTGGAGAGGCGGATCGTTCCGCGCGAGGGCTTCGAGCACCTCCTGCTCAATGAGGGTGATCTCGCGGGTATCCGGCTTGGGCGAGTAGGTACCCGTCCCGAGGAAGTAGCGGTCACCTTCGATGCCGCGGCCGGCAACGCAGTGGGCCTCGTCCAATTCCTCCATCTCGTAGCTGGCTGCCGGCGCGATGTGAATGTTGAGCAGCGTGCCCTGCCAACCGGTCGCGCCGCCGGGCACGCCGATAGCTAACGAGCCGGCCGCATGCACGAAGGCCTCGACGTGGCGGGGGGCGGAAGTCTCGCTCATCGTGCCGGTCCCGTCGCCAGCGCGATCGCCTCGACCTCGACCAGCGCATCGCGGGGCAGACGCGCAACCTCGACGGTCGAACGCGCTGGTGCATCGCTGGGGAAGTGCTCGGCGTAGACGGCATTCATCGCGGCAAAGTCGTTCATGTCCTTCAGGAAGACGGTGGTCTTTGCCACGCTCCCGAGGCTGGCGCCCCCGGCCTCCAGCACGGCCGCAAGGTTCGAAAGTGAGCGGCGAGTTTGCGCTTCGATGCCTTCTGGGAACGCCCCGGTGGCCGGGTCGATCGGTAACTGCCCGGAAGCGAACACGAGGTCGCCGACGCGGGTCGCCTGCGCGTAGGGGCCGACGGCCGGGGCCGCATCCTTCGTGGCGATGATGGTCCTATCCAAGTCCGTCTCCCCGTCTTGTGATCGCTTTCATCACTATTCCATCACAGTGGATATTCGTCCACTGCCTGGTCTGAATTTAGGCGCCGCGGAGCCGTTCAGTCTATCTGCCGGCGGGCAGTCTCTGGCGCTGCGAACGTCGCCACGAGGGTGATGCATGCGAGCACGATGAGGTAGACCGAGATCGGCCACGTCGCCCCGCCGCTCCAGGCAAGCAGGGCTGAGGCGATAAGTGGCGTGAAGCCGCCGCTCAGTGCCGCGCCGACTTGGAAGCCAAGCGAGGCGCCGGTGTAGCGCAAGCGGGCATCGAACAGTTCGGACATCCACGCGGCCCCGGTCCCGAACATGATGCCCTGTCCAAAGCTCAGCGCCACCGCGACGGTCAGCGTGATGATCGTCGGGTCGCGCGTGTCGAGGAGCTTGAACATCGGGAAGGCGAAGGCGACCGAGAACAGGCAGGCCGCGATGAACAACGTTTTGCGTCCGTAGCGGTCGGACAGCCAGCCGAAGACGGGGATCGTGAAGAGTTCGATGACGGCGGCGACCAGGATGCCGTTGAGGATCACACTCCGTGACAGTCCGAGCTGGCCCGTGACGTACGAGATCGAAAAGACCGTCACGACGCTCACATACGCGATCTCTGAGACCTTCAGGCCGACGGCCTTCAGGAACATGCCGGGATGTTCGGTAAGGATCTCCATAACCGGCAACCGTGCCGTCACCGCGCGCGCTTTGATCCGCCTGAACGCCGGCGTCTCGTGAAGCCGCAGGCGGATGAACAGGCCGACCCCCACGAGGAGCGCGCTCGCCAGGAACGGAACACGCCAGCCCCAAGACAGGAACGCTGCCTCGGGCATCAGCCCTGTCAGCGCGAACGCGCCGATCGAGAGGATCACGCCGATCGGGTACCCGAGCTGGACGATGCTCCCGAAGAACCCGCGCCGTTCCGCCGGCACGCTTTCTACCACCATCAGTACGGCTCCGCCCCACTCGCCGCCGATTCCGATGCCCTGGACGAGGCGCAATGCTACCAAGAGGATAGGCGCGAGGATGCCGATCTGCCCATAGGTCGGCAGGCACCCGATCAGAAAGGTGCCGAGACCCATGATCATCAGGGTTAGCGACAGCATGGCCTTGCGACCGATCCTGTCGCCGAAATGGCCGAAGACGGCCCCGCCCAGTGGACGGGCTAGGAACCCGACGGCGTAAGAGCCGAACGCCGCGATCGTGCCGACTACCGGGTCGATGCTGGGGAAGAACAGCTTGTTAAAGACGAGAGCGCTGGCTGTGCCGTAGATCAGGAAATCGTACCACTCGACGGTGGTGCCGATGACGCTTGACCAGACGATTTGGCGCCGTTCTGCGATCGTGACCACGCCGCGCTCGGCGTTCCGCATCGCATCCGACGGCATCGTGGCATCGACCATGGGTGGGCATCCACTTTCAGAGATGAATTTCCACTCATAGCAATACAAGCCGCGTGCCAATCCTGGTGGGCGGTGGTCCGGGCGCGACCACGCCGCCTGTGCTAAGCACCGGTCGATCAGCCCCCAGCGCTCAGGGACGAGGAATGGCCGGGGGACTAGGACGAGACACAGATGACGGTGACGACAGAGGTGCGGCGAGTCCGGATCGAAGCAGAGGCTCGCTCCCAGATCCAGGTGCTTGCTGACGAGATCCGACGCAGACGCAGGGAGCGGGATCTCTCCCTCGAGGCACTGGCGTCCCTGTCTGGGGTAAGCCGCTCGATGATCTCCAAGATCGAGCGCGGAGAAGCCGCGCCTTCGACAGTGGTGCTTTCACGCCTCGCTGAGGCGCTGGGTGTAACCTTCTCCAGGCTGATGTCACCCGCCACCGAAGTTGAGGTGCTGCTGATCCCGGCGTCCCGCCAGCCTGTGCTGCGCGATGAAGCTTCGGGCTTCCTACGCCGCTGCCTTTCTCCGGTGCTGCCCGGGCGAGGGATCGATTGGGTGCTCAACACGCTCCCGCCAGGCGCAACCACGGGAGAGTTCGTCGCCCACCGCCGCGGCGTGTCGGAATACATCTTCGTACTGAAGGGGCGCCTGCGCGCCACGATCGGCGACCGCGCGGTCGTGGTCGAAGAGGGCGACAGTTTGTATTTTGAGGCAGATGCCGGGCACACCTTCACCAATTTGGGCGCGGAGGCGTGCCAGTACTTCCTGGTGATCGACGCTACGCGTCTGCGCTGACTCTCGCCCGCGAGGGTGCTCCTCGCTCGGCCGGCTCAAAGGCAGTCAGCGTAAAATCAGCTAGATCTGGCCAGCCGCTTCGCGCCCTTCCCAGTCATGCGCAAAATCGTAGCTCTTTCCCGGAAGCGGACTTGTTGTGCCGATCCAACTCGGTCGTTCAGCAGAGTGGCACTGGTCGCTGAAGCGGATAGATGAGTCGAACTCCGCAGGGCTTTCTCCCCCGACTAGGCCGCGGCCTCGTTCCTGCAAGCCGGGGTGCGACGGGTTCGGTGTGCGTTCCGGATCAGCGCTGGCAGTCGAGCGAATACCGCCCAAGCAGAGTGAGAGTTGCCCGATGAAAAGGCGTACACTGTTGCAGGGAGCCGGGGCTTTCGTGGCCAATGCGATCGGGGCGCCAGCCCTAGTCCGTGCCGAGGCCGCCACGACCCTACGCTTCATCCCACAGCAAGATCTCGTCACACTCGATCCGGTTACGACCTTCGCGTACATTACCCGCAATCACGGCTACATGGTCTTCGATACCCTCTACGGCATGGACGGAAACTACCGCGCCACGCCGCAAATGGTTGAGGGCCACCGCGTCGAGCAGGATGGGCGTCGCTGGGACCTGACACTGCGCGAAGGCCTGCGCTTCCACGACGGGACCTCCGTTCTCGCTCGCGACTGCGTTGCCTCCCTGCGGCGCTGGGCCAAGCGCGACCCGTTCGGCGGCTCACTCATGGAGGCCACCGACGAACTGTCGGCGGCCGATGACCGGACCATCCGGTTTCGGCTCAAGCGCGCGTTTCCACTTCTGCCGATCGCTCTGGGCAAGGCTTCCGTGCCGCTCTGCGCCATGATGCCGGAGCGCCTTGCTGTCACCGACCCGTTCCAGCAGGTGCCGGAGCTGATCGGCTCCGGGCCGTTCCGTTTCAAGGCGGACGAGCGTGTGCCCGGCGACCGCGCAGTCTACACCCGCTTTGAGGGCTACGTGCCACGCAAGGACGGCGCGCCCACTTGGACCTCCGGGCCGAAAGTCGTCCATTATGACCGAGTTGAGTGGCGCGTGATCGGCGATACCTCCACGGCCACCTCGGCGCTGATCGCCGGCGAGGCCGACTGGCAGGAATACGCCTCTCACGATCAGCTGGGTCTCTTGAAGGCGGCCAGGGGCGTGACCACCCGCGTCCTCGATTCGACTGGCTTCGTGACGATGTTGCGAGTCAACCACCTGCAGCCGCCGTTCAACAATCCGGCCATCCGGCGGGCCCTCTGGGGTGGGATCGACCAGACGTCCTGCATGCAGGGGGTTGTGGGCGCGGATGATCCCAGCCTGTTCCACGTACCCCTCGGATTCTTCTGTCCGGACACACCGATGGCCTCGACCGATGGGCTCGGGCCGCTCACGGAGCCACGCGATCCGAACAGGGTGCGCGCCGACCTCAAAGCTGCCGGCTATACCGGAGAGACCGTGTTGCTAATGGTGCCGTCGAACTCGGCGCCTCTCCTGGCGCTCGGCCAAGTCGCAGCCGACCTGCTCCAGCGCGTCGGCATGAATGTCGAGGTCTACGCAGTCGAGTTCAATGCAATGCTACAGCGGCGCAACCGCAAGGGGCCGGTCTCCGAGGGCGGCTGGAGCGCCTTCGTGACCAACTGGTCGGGGATGGATTGGCTGAACCCCGCCGGCTACATCGCCCTGCGCGGCACCGGCGAGACCGGTTATGCCGGCTGGGCTACGACTCCGCGGATCGAGGCCCTGCGTGACGCATGGTTCACCGCACCGGACGAGGCGGCCCGCTCCGCGGTCTGCCGGGACATCCAGCTTCAAGCGATGCAGGACGTGCCCTACTACCCTCTGGGCCAGTACTTGCAGCCGACTGCCTACCGGTCCAGCCTCACCGGCATCCTCGACGGGTTCCCATCATTCTGGAATGTGCGGCCTGCCTGAGGGGCGGGCCGCTACGCCTTACAACCCCGGGAAGGTCGGTGGCGCGATGGCATCGGCGCCGCGGCCCGCCCAGTCGAGCTGCCGGATCTGCGCCAGTGCCCGGACCTGCGCCTCCTCCAGGGCGGCGGCGGAGGCTGCGTAATCGACCAACAGGGCGCGACCGTCGCGGACGATCTCGCGGCCACCGACGAAGACCTGCCGGACCGCGCGATCGCCGGCCGAGTACATCAGGGACTGCACGGGGTCCCGGCACGGTCGCATGGCGGGATGCGCGCAATCGACGAGCACGAAATCGGCCTTGCAGCCCGGCGCGAGCCGGCCAATATCGCCGCGTCCGAGCGCCTTGGCGCCTCCCACGGTTGCGGCGTGGAACACGTCTGCCGCCCGGGTGTCGCGCGGATTCTGGGCTACGACCCGGGCGAGGTACGAGACGAGGCGCATCTCGTCGAGCATGTTGTGCGGGTAGACGTCGGTGCCGATGCCCATGTTGACGCCGGCCTGCAGATATCGGCCGAAATCGTTTAGCGCGATGCCGCGGCGGGCGAAGACGGTCGGACAATGGGCGACCGTGGCACCGCGCTGGGCCATGCGCCGCAGGTCCGTGCCGGGGCTGTGCCAGTGGGTCCAGGGATGGTCGTCCAGAAAGATCCCGTGGCCCACGATGGTGCGCTCAGTCAGCACGCCGAGATCGTCGAGCCATTCGATAGGCGTCATCCCGGTGCGGCGGGTGATCTCGTGGAACTCTGACAGGGACTGCGCCGCGTGGGTGTGGAAACGCAGGTCGCGCCGGACCGCCTCGTCATGGGCATCTCGAAGCAGCGCCGCCGTGCAGGTGTCGACCTGAGCCGGACAGAGCATGCCGAACAGGCGCCCGCTCGCGTGCCGTTGCGCCGCGGTGATCTCGGCGAGCGCCTGCTCCAGGCCGCGATAGCCCGCGGCCTCATCCCATTCGTACTCCACGCTGTGGCCGTTCCTCGTCAGCCAGCGGCCGGACCGGAACATCGGGGCGATGCAGACCCGAAGGCCTGAGGCACCGAGAAGGTCGAGCCAGCCGTCGCTCGGCAGGGCGAGATCGCAGACGGTGGTGACGCCGGAGAGGGCAAGTTCGGCGAGCGCCACCCCGTAGGCGGCCCGCGTCCCCTCCGCGTCGGGCCGCAGGATCGGCAGATACTCGTAGAGCGAGGTGTTGTAGAGGCGCTGGCTGCCGACCTCGTCCCACATGCCCTTGTTCATCGGCTCCGAGAACAGGTGCGTGTGGATGTCGACGAGCCCTGGCATGACCAGGCAGCCGGAGGCGTCGATGGTTCGGTCCGGCGGCGGCCCCGTATAGCCCGGGCCGACATGCGTGAGGACGCCGTCCGCGAAGACAACATCAGCGCCGGTCTGGTAGACGTGACCGCCGCTGTCCGGGTCCCAGGCGACGACCCACCGGGCCCCCGTCACCAGGGTGACGTCCACAGCCCCGTCCGCAGCATCGTCGTGCATCGATCACCTCTTCCTCAGGTCGAGGGGGCGGGCAAGATCGGTGCCTATTCGGTTGCACCGAGGGGTTTGCGGCCCGGGTTTCGCTAGGTCGTCTTGAACAACGGCGTGTCGGTCTACCGGGCAGCTGTACGCACCAGCACGAGGCGGCCTCAGGACGCCCACATATCCCCAGGAGGCCGTTCAACTCACAGCCTCTCAGGGTGAGGTTGGAAGTGGGATTGGCCCGCGCAACGCCGTTGCCGACGGGGCGAGGCCCGAATGCGCTGTGAAATTCGGTGTTCGGAAGGACGGCAGCATGCACCAGCGCGATACCACCGAGCCCGCACGGATCCTGGTCATCAACCCGAACTCGTCCCAGGCCGTGACCGCCGCCATCGACGCGGCGCTCGACCCGCTGCGCTTGGCCGGCGGCCCCGCCATCGCGGTGACGGACCTGCCCGATGGGCCGGCGAGCATCGCGTCCCAGCAGGACGCCGATTCCGTCGTGATGCCGCTCGCCCGGCGCATCGCAGCGGACGGGGCGGACGCCTTCGTGATCGCCTGCTTCAGCGACCCGGGCCTGCACACGGCCCGCGAGGTCGCCAGGGGCCGGCCCGTGATGGGCATCGCCGAATGGGGCATCCTCCGGTCGCTCACCCTCGGCGAGCGCTTCGGCATCGTCGCCCTATCGGAGGGCAGCGTGCGGCGCCAGCGCCGGATGGTCCGCCAGATGGGCCTCGGCGAACGCTATGCCGGCAGTCGGCCGGTGGAGGCGCGGGCGGACGAGACGGCCGGCGAGGCGATCCGCGACCGCCTGATCGCGGCGGCCCGCATGCTGATCGCGCGCGACGGCGCCGACGTGATCGTCCTCGGCTGCGCCGGCATGGCGCCGCACCAGAGCGCAATCGAGGACGCGGTCGGGTGCGCGGTCGTCGAGCCCTGTCAGCAGGCGGTGGCGGCAGCCCTCGGGGCCGTTCTGCTCGAGACCGCCTCCTTCGGAAGGACCCGGCGATGCACTACGACCTCCTGATCCGCGGCGGCACCTGCGTCACGCCTTGGGGGACCGAGGGGATCGATCTCGGCGTCCGCGCCGGGCGGATCGCGGATCTCGGTGTGCCGATCGGCGCGACCGCGGATACGGTGATCGACGCGGTAGGCCTGCACGTCCTGCCCGGCCTGATCGACAGCCACGTCCACCTGCGTGATCCCGGCGACCCAGCCGTGGAAACGATCGAGACCGGCACGCGGGCCGCGATCCTCGGCGGGATCGCCACCCTGTTCGACATGCCCAACACGGTTCCGCCAATCGCCGATACCGAGCGCTTGACGTGGAAGCGCGGCTACGTGGCGGGTCGTAGCTGGTGCGATATCGGCCTGTACGTGGCGGGCGCCAAGACCAACATCGACAGGTTGGCGGCGCTGGAACGCGAGCCAGGGGTCTGCGCCGTGAAGGTGTTTGCGGGCAGCTCCACGGCGGCGCTGATGATTGAGGACGACGCCCATCTCGAGCGGGCCATGCGAGCCGGCCACCGGCGCATGGCCTTCCACAGCGAGGACGAGTTCCGGTTGCAGGCGCGCAAGCCGTTATTCGCCCGGGGGCAGCCGTACCGGACCCACATGGAATGGCGCGACGAGGAATGCGCCTTCCTAGGGACCCAGCGCCTGATGGCCCTGGCCCGCAGGACCGGCCGGGCGACGCACATCCTCCACGTCTCGACCGCCGAGGAACTCGAATACCTGCGCGATTTCCGCGACGTCGCGACCGTCGAGGTTCTGGTCAACCACCTGACCCAGGTGGCGCCCGACTGCTACGATACGCTTGGCGGGCTCGCGGTGATGAACCCACCGATCCGCGGCGAGCGGCATCGAGCAGCCGCATGGGCTGCCGTGCGCAACGGGACTGTCGATACGATCGGCAGCGACCACGCGCCTCATGCCCGGGCAGCCAAGGAGCAGCCCTGGCCCGATTGTCCGGCCGGCCTCACGGGGGTTCAGACCCTGGTCCCGGTCATGCTCGATCATGTCGCAGCCGGGCGCCTGTCGCTGGCGCGCCTCGTGGACCTGATGGCGGCCGGTCCGGCTCGTGTCTACGGCCTGCTCGGCAAGGGGAGAATCTCAGTCGGATACGACGCGGATTTTACCCTGGTGGATCTGAAGGCGCGTCGCACAATCGAGGACTCTTGGATCGCGTCGCCCTGCGGTTGGACTCCGTTTGCGGGACTACGCGTGACCGGATGGCCGGTTGCCACCGTTGTCCGGGGCAGATCCGTCATGCGTGATGACGAGGTCTTGGGCGATCCGGTCGGGCGCCTGGCGCGCTTCTCCGGCTGAGCCGAGGCGCCCGGATCAAGCGCATCCGGTTTCGGCCACCAGCCAGGTGGTGAGGATCGCGACGGCGTCCATGAGGTCGTCGATCTCCATGGCCTCATCGGGGTTATGGCTGCCGTTGGCGTTGCGCACGAACAGCATCGCCATTGGAACACCGGCTTTGGCGAAGGCCGCGGCATCGTGCGAGGCCGGGCTGCCGAGAGGCATGGTGGCGATGCCGAGGGCTGTGGCCGCGGCCTCCAGACCGCTGCGGATCCGTGGCGAGACATCTCCGACCGCCACCTCGGCGCGCGGGCCGAGCACGATCTCGACGTTGCGGCGTGCCACGATTGTCGCGACGTGCCTCAGGAACTGCGTCTCGATCTCCGCCAGCATGTTCGCCGCGTAGGCGCGCACGTCCAGGCTGAACCGGAACTCGCCCGGGACTGTAGTCAGCCCGTGGGCTGCACCGTCGGTGTGGAACCGGCCGAACGTGACGGCCATCGGGCGGCCGGCCTCCTCGTTGGCCTGCCAGATCTTGTCGAGCGCCAGGGCGATCTCCGCGCCCGCCATGGCCGCATCGCGCCGGAACCGGCGGGGCGTGCCGACATGGTCGTAGCGGCCGAGGATTCGAGCATCCGGATAACGGAAGTTGCCCGGGATCCCGGTGCAGAGACCGACCGGAATTCCGGCCTCGACGAGGCTCGGCGCCTGCTCGATATGCACCTCGAGGAAGGCGTGGATCGCGGACGGATCAAGCGGCGGCGCATCGCCGCGTAAAGCCTCGGGATCGCCGCCGGAGGCCGCGATGTGATCGGCGAGGTCGCGCCCCGTATCGGCCCGGGGCATGGCGAGCGCACCCTCCGGCAGGGTGCCGAGCGCCGCTCGGCTTCCGAGATAGGACACCTGGAACCAGACGCTCTCCTCGGCGCGCACCGCCATGACGGTGATATCGCGCTCCGGGATCAGTCCGAGGCTTTGGATCGCCGCGACAGCTGCGAGCCCGGCGACGACCCCGGCTGCGCCGTCGAAGTTGCCACCGTGCGACACGGTGTCGAGATGGGAGCCGATCAAAATCGGCGGCCGGGTCCGATCCCGGCCGGGCAGCGTCATGTAGGTGTTGGCGGCCGCGTCCCGGCGGACCCGGAGACCCAGCTCGGCCGCACAGTGCGTCGCGCGCGCGTGGGCTTCTGTTTCCTCCGGGCTGTAGGAAGGCCGGGTAAACCCGGGATCGTCGTGGCCGCACCGGGCGAGTTGTGCCAGCAGGTGCTCGATCCGGCCTCGCTGTGCGCTGACCGCCTCCCTAACGGCGGTGACGGTTGCGTGTTCCAATGGGTTTCTCCCTGACCGCGCAATGGCCCCTGGCCTTCACGCGGTCCCGTTGGGCTCGCCATCATGACCCAGTGGTCGGGTCATCAGGCCTGCGCGGCCATGATCGATACGTGTGCAGAGATCACCTTCCAACCAAGATCGGGGAGGCGCATCCATGTCTGGCTCTGGCGCCCGATACCGGTCTTGCCGCGCGGCTTGAACTCAAGATTCACGGTGGCCACGTCCGAGCCGACGGTCAGGACCTCCAACCGGATGCGTGCTTCCTTCGTGCCTCCAGGCGGTGGATCGGCCGCGATGCGCGCGGCATGAATCGCCGCAAAGCCGTAGCCATTCTCACCCACGGCGTAGCGGATCGTGTGAGGGCTGTCCCAGAATGTTGCGTCCAACACCCCGACATCCTTGTCGATCAGCGCCTGCTCGTAGCGTTCGAACAGGGCGGTGACTTCAGCCACGACCTCGGGGCGGTTCAGGGTTGTGTCCATTCAGGCCTCCAAGTCGAGAACGGTGCGGATCAGGTCGAGGTCGGATCCACGCGTGCCGATGAGAGACAGGCCCACCGGAGCGCCATCGACCCGCCCGCCCGGGATACTCACCTGCGGGACGCCGGTGAGGCCTCCGTGGCTCGTCAAGCAGCCTATGCGCTCACGCAGCGGGTTGAGCGTGCTGAGCGGCAGCCCGCGCAGGGGAGCCGGGAACGGCGTGGTGGGAAGGCACAGGATGGTCCCGGGGGGCAGAAGCCGCGCGAGGCGGGCTCGTGCCTCAATGCGCATCAGGATCGCGGCGTTGCGTTCGCCCTCTGACATCATCGAGCCCTGGACGAGCGCTCGGGCGACCGAGAAGGCGAGGCGCGGATTGCAGGTGTCGAGCCAGGGCTCGAAGGTCTGCCACGCCTCGCTGCTCTGCAGGACGCGCTGGGCCCGCTGCCACACTGACAGGCCCTGCGGCGCCATCGTCACGTCACGCCGGTTGCCGATCAGCGCGGCTAGACGATCGATGAGCGGCATAAGCGCTTGCTGCACGGCCTCGTCGGCGAAGCCGAGCGCGTCCGCGGCCACCAGCAGCGTATCGGGCAGCCGATCCGGCATCGACGCGCCGAACAGGACCTCCCCGACCCGGGCAAAGGTGGCCGCATCGCGGGCGAACCAGCCGCAGGTATCGGCGCTCGGCGCCTGGACGCAGATCCCGGAGAAATCGATGCGCCCGTGGGTCGGGCGGATCCCGTAGAGACCGCAGAAGCTCGCCGGCACACGCACGGAGCCGCCGCTGTCGGTCCCGAGCGCGAAATCGCAGGCTCCCGAGGCGACGGCTGATGCCGAGCCGCTGGATGAACCCCCGGGCACCCGGTCCGGCGCGGCTGGATTCAGCGGGGTGCCGTCATGGGCATTCTCGCCGAGGATCCCCAGCGAGACCTCGTCGGTGATCGTCTTGCCCACCACTGAGGCACCTGCGTCGAGAAGCGTCTGTACCACCCAGGCGTGTCGCGCCGGAGTCGGGTCGATGCGCGGCCAATCCGGGTTGCCGCCACCGGTGGGGATCCCGGCGACGTCGATCAGGTCCTTGACGGCGAAACCGAGCCCGGCGAGCGGCCCCGTCGCGGAACCGGCGACGCGGGTGCGCGGACCCGGCAGGAATGGATCGGTGGATACGATGGGCTGCTCTTGCATCATGCGGGGATCGGTTCCTGCCATTGGGCGCCGGGCACGGCCGCGAACAGCGCCCGGGTGTAGGGGTGCTTCGGCGCGAAGAAGATCTCGGATGTCGGCGCGACCTCGACCACCTGGCCGGCCCGCATCACGGCGATCCGGTCGCAGACCTGCAGGGCGACGCGCAGATCGTGGGTCACGAACACCATGCTGAGGTGCAATCGCGCCTTGATGTCGGCGAGCAGCGCCAGAACCTGGGCCTGCACGGAGACGTCCAGGGCTGACACCGGCTCGTCGGCCACCAGCACCTCGGGCTGCATGGCCAGAGCTCGGGCGATCCCGATCCGCTGGCGCTGGCCGCCGCTGAATTCGTGTGGGAAGCGCTGCGCCGCCGCGGGGTCGAGGCCGACGAGCGCCAGCATCTCGCGGGCTTGGGCCTTGGCGACCTCCGGCATGGTGCCGTGTATGATCGGGCCCTCGGCCACGATGTCGACGACGCGCTGGCGCGGGTCGAGGGATCCGTAGGGGTCCTGGAACACCATCTGCACCCGCTTGCGGTGCGGACGCATCTGGCGGCGGCTCAGCGCGGCGACGCTGTGCCCGGAGAGAAGGATCTCGCCGCTATCGACGGGCATCAGCCGGGTGATCGCCCGCGCCAAGGTGCTCTTGCCCGAGCCGCTCTCGCCGACGAGCCCCAGGGTCTCCCCCCGCCGCAGCTCCAGATCGACGCCGTCGAGCGCACGGGTGACGCGCCCGCCGAACAGGCCGCGCGCGCCGTAGGTTTTCTCGACCGCCCGGGCTTCGACCACCCGAGGGGCCGTGCTGGGCGGTCGTTGCGGCGGCGGCGTCAGCCTGGGCACCGCCGCGATCAAGGCGCGCGTATAGGGATGCTTCGGGGCGCCAAGAACCGAAGCCGCGGGGCCCTGCTCGACCAGTGTGCCTTTCTGCAGCACCGCGACCGTGTCGGCGATGTCGGCGACCACCCCGAAATCGTGTGTGATGAACAGGACGCTGGTCCCGTGCTCGCGCTGCAATTCCCGGATCAGGTGAAGGATCTGCGCCTGGGTGGTCACGTCCAGCGCGGTGGTCGGCTCGTCGGCGATGAGAAGCCGTGGGTTCAGCGCCAGCGCCATGGCGATCATCGCGCGCTGGCGCTGGCCGCCGGAAAGCTGGTGGGGATAGGAGCGCAGGAGCCGAGCGGGCTCAGGCAGGTGGACGCTGTCGAGCAGCGCGACGACCCGGGCCCGCCGGTCGGCGCGGCCGAGCGCCGTATGGATGCGCAGGACCTCGTCCAGCTGGCGCCCGATCGTGTGGAGCGGGTTGAGAGCCGTCATCGGCTCCTGGAAGATCATCGCGATGCGCGCCCCCCGGATGCGGCGCATCCGCTTCGGCGTGATCGTCGCGAGGTCCTCGCCCTCGAAGTCGATGCGCCCGCCGGAGACGCGCACGTGCGGCCCCGGCAGCAATCCGAGAATCGCCCGCGCCACCAGCGACTTGCCCGATCCGCTCTCGCCGATGAGGCAGGTGACGGCGCCCGGCCGCAGCACAAGGTCCACGTCGGTGACCGCGTTCGGCCGGTCCGCACCCGGGGGCAACGCGATCGTCAGCTTCTCGATGTCGAGGACGGAGTCGCTCATCGCTCGCGGAGCCTCGGGTTCAGTGCCTCGTTCAAGCCATCGCCAACGAGATTGATGCCGAGGACGGTGAGCAGGATCGCGATGCCCGGGAAGGTGCAGATCCACCACGCCGAGCGAAGGACCGCGCGTCCCGCACTGATGATCAGGCCCCAGCTCATCACGTTCGGGTCGCCGAGCCCGAGGAACGCGAGGCCCGCCTCGATCAGGATCGCCGTCCCGATCAGCAGCGATCCCACGGCGATGATCGCCGAGGTGCAGTTCGGCAGCATGTGGCGGAAGATGATGCGGGCGTCGCCTGCCCCGAGGCCGTCGCAGGCGAGCACGAATTCGCGCCCGCCGAGCGCCACGAACTCACCCCGCACCAGACGGGCGATCCCCGGCCAGGACACCGCCGCGATGGCCACGATCTCGCTGGTGAGCGATGGCGACAGGATCGCCACGATGAGGATCGCCAGCACGAAGGCCGGGATCGTCTGGAAGAACTCCGTGAGCCGCATCAGCGCGAGCTCGACGCCACCCCGGTAATAGCCGGCCAACCCTCCGACGAGGGTTCCGAACAGGATCGCGGCAAGCGTCGCGCCGAGCCCGATCATCAGCGAAGTGCGCGCGCCGTAGGCGATCTCCGCGGCCACATCCCGCCCGAGCGTGTCGGTGCCAAGCAGGAAGCGGCCGCCCGGCGGCTGGAGCGCGGGCCCGACCAGGCGGAACGGGTCGCCGGGAAACTGCAGAGGCGTCAGCACCACCAGGGCGAGCAGCCCGAGCAGTACAGCTGCACCGAGGAGCGCCAGACGGTTGCGCGCAAAACGCGCCAGAGCGGCCCGCATCGCTACAGCTCCATCCGAGGATCGAGGCAGACGTAGACGAGGTCCACGGCGAGGTTGATCACGACGACGAGGCAGGCCGAGACAAAAAAGATTCCAAGCAGGAGGTTGAGGTCGCGCGACTGGAGCGCGTTGAAGGCCAGGGTGCCAACCCCCGGCCAGCCGAACACCGTCTCGACCACGATCGAGCCGCCGATCAGGTTGCCGGCCTGTACCCCCGCCATGGTGACCACCGGCAGTAGGGCGTTGCGCAGGACGTGGCCGGTCATCACCCGGGCCTCGGTCTGGCCCTTGGCCCGGGCCGTGGTGACGTAGTCCATGCCGACCTGTTCCAGCACGGAAGCGCGCATCACCCGGGCGTAGACCGCGAGGTAGAAGAGCGAGAGGGCGACGGCCGGCATGACCAAGTGACGCCCGACGTCCCAGACCTCGTCCCAGCCCTCGTTGTCGGCCCCCACCGTGTCGAAGCCACTAGTGGGAAGCCAGCCGAGCCGGATCGCGAAGATCACGATCATCATCAGCCCGAGCCAGAACCCCGGCGTGGCATAGGCCACCAGGCTCACAAGCGAGATCACCGCGTCGCGCCAGGAGTTGCGCCCGGTGGCCGCTACGAGGCCGAGGAGCGTACCGATCACCAGGGCGGTCCCGAAGGCGGTCAGCATCAGCAGGCTCGTCGGCCACAACCGGTCGAGGATCAGGCTCGCCACGGGGCTGTCGTTGCGGAACGAGTAGCCGAGATCGAGGTGGAGCATGTTGAGCAGGTAGACGCCGAATTGCGTCGCCATCGGTTGGTCCAGGCCGAACTTGCGGCGCAGCTGCTCCATGTATTCCGGACTGGCCGCGCCACTTTCGCCAGCAAGAACCGACGCGGCGTCGCCAGGCGCCAGGTGAATCAGGAAGAAGTTCAGCACGACGATACCCAGGATCACCGGGATCGCCAGCAAAAACCGGTGACCGAGAAAGCGCGCGAGCCGCACCGGATTACTTGTCCATCCAGGCTCGCTCGAACGCCTGTTGTGTGCCCAGCGGTCCGGTGGTGTGATCCTTGAGACTCCGGTTGAAGACGCTCACGTATTGCACGTCGATCAGCCAGATCATCGGGCTGTCTTCGGCCAGGATCTGCTGGACCTTCTTATAGATCGCCCCGCGCTTTTCCGGATCCAGCTCGCGCGCGCCCTCGCCGAGCATGCGGTCGACTTCCGGGTTCGAATAGAACGTGTCGTTGACGAAGGTGACACCTTTTCGGATCTGCGAGGTCAGGAACTGCTTGTTCAACCCGTAGACCGGATCGACGCCCTGGCTCAGGAACGGCTCGTTGATGTCGTAATCATAGTTCGTGTAGACGCGCCGCAGCCAGGTGGCGGTGTCTTCTGAGCGCAGAGTCACGTCGATGCCCACCGCGGCGAGGGCCTGCTTCAAGTATTCGGCCTGCCGCAGCCACTGTTCGCCGAACGAGTTCACCTCCAGATGGAGGGCGAAGCGCATCCCGCCCGCGCCGCGGGGTGCGCCGGCCTCATCGAGCAGCCGGTTGGCGATCTCCAGCCGATCCGGCACGTCATACTGGCGCACGTCGTCGGTGTAGAGGCCGGCCGTCTTAAATTTGCGGCTGAGTGGACCCGAGGCGGGCAGGCCGTAGCCAAACATCACGTCCCTGAGGATGACGTTGCGGTCGATCGCGTAGGCGATGGCTTGGCGCACCGCCTTCTTCTGAAGCTGCGGATGGCGGCCGTTCAGCTCCAGGACGCTCTGAGCCGGCGTCATCTCGTAGCCCTTGGTGGTCAGGTCGAGGACTGGATTGGTCTTCATCCGCGCGAGATCGGCATAGTTCACCGCGCTGTAGCCGGCGAAATGGGCTTCCCCGGCCTCCATGGCGGCCGAACGCGTTGCGGCATCCGGGATGAAGCGGGCGACGATACGGTTGAGGTACGGCAGCCCCGGCTTCCAGTAACTCTCGTTGCGGTCCAGCCGCACGGACTGACCGCGCTCCCAGCTCACGAACTTGAACGGGCCGGTCCCGATCGGCTTGTTGGCGGTCGGGTTCTGGAGGACATCGGTTCCCTCGAACACCGATCGGCACAAGATCGGCAGGTCGCGCCCAGAGAGCGCTTTCATGATGTACGGAGCCGGGTTGGCGAGCCGCAGCACCGCGGTCATCGGATCGGGCGTGTCGACGGCTACCAGTTCGGCGAGCATTACTGGGGCGATCGGATTATACTTCTTCAAGATCTCCATGAAGGAGTATTGCACGTCCGCGCTGGTGAACGGTTTGCCGTTGTGGAAAGTCACGCCCTCCTGGAGCGTGAATGTGATGGTCTTTCCGTCCGCCGAGACATCCCACGACTTGGCCAGGTTGGGCCGTGGGTTCAAATCCCAGTCGTAGGTGCACAGCCCTTCATAGACCTGCGTGGCGATCGGCGGGATATTGCCGGCCGATACGGCGTAATGCGCTAAGGTCGAAGGCTCTGGATGCACGATCATCACCATCGTGCCGCCCCGCCGCGGTTCGGCGGCGCTTGCGCCGTTCGAGGCCGCGGCGAGGCCGAGCGGGAGCGCCAGAACGGTGCGGCGAGAGAGATCAGTCACGTGAGGTGTGCGAGACAAGCCGAAGGACCCCTGAAGCTGTAGGGGGCCTCAGCAACGGTCGTGCCACCCGATTGGTAGATTCACCCCGGTATCATGTCGATTGATCGGGGGTGATCTGTGCCGAGCCTCGAATACGGCATAAAAGCAAACTGAGAGGAAATCTTGATCTCGGCGGCCGGATGCCGGATGCCGGAGGTTCGCGTCGGAACGAACCTTGCCATGAGCTGCGGCCGAGCCGTCCCTGGCTCGTGCTTGGAGCCCTTGGTCACGATGCGCGAATCCGGACGGACGATCAGACTGGGGATGCTCACCCCTTCGTCGAACAGCGTGCTCGAACCGATGACGGCGCGCATTCTGGCCGGGCAGGACGGGGTCACGGCCCACTTCTCGCGCGTGCGTGTGACCCAGATCGGCCTGTCAGCCGTCGCACTGGGCCAATTCGCGCAGGAACCGATGCTCGCGGCCGCCGACCTGCTCGCCGATGCGCGGGTCGCCTCGATCCTTTGGAACGGGACTGCGGGTGCCTGGCTTGGCTTCGACAATGACGTGGCGCTCGCAGCGGCAGTGACCGAGCGAACCGGCGTGCCGGCCTCGACCTCCGCGCTTGCTTTCCGCGACCTGTTTCGGCGACGCGGCATCGAACGCATTGGGCTGGTGACCCCCTATACCGGGGACGTCCAGGCGCGGATCCAGGCGAATTGGCGCTCCGACGGGTTCGACTGCTCGGCAGAGCGGCATCTCGGTCTGTCAGAGAACTTCGAATTCGCTTTGGCCCGCACAAGCGAGATCGCCGGGATGGTGCGCGCCGTCGCGGCCGAGGGCGCGCAGGCCGCGGCCATCGTCTGCACCAACCTCGCGGGCGGCGCGATCGCCGCAGCCCTGGAGGCCGAACTCGGCATCCCGGTCTACGATTCGGTCGCGGTCAGCCTGTGGAAGGCGATAGACCTTGCCGGCGCAGGCACCGAGGCACTCATTGGATGGGGCGACGTGTTCGCGACTGCCTGAGCGACCTGCCTCAGCAGGCGTCATCCTCGGCTTTGCGGCGCTCGATCCACCGCCGCAGGGACGGCGCGAAGCCGGTGGCCGGCTTGGCCGGCGGACGCGCGAAGCGGCCCGCCCGCGGGGGCTTCACGCCGAGCCGGACCATGACCTGCGCCTGCCCGAGCGCGGCAGAGAGCGGATCGATCAGCGGCACCGGGACCGCCTCGGCAATCCGAGCGGCCAGGCCAGTCAGCGGCGCTCCGGCCAGGATCACCGCGTCGACACCATCCTCGGTCACAACGCGGTTCGCGAGGGCGATGATCTCGGCCTCAAGCTCGTGCTGCACCTCCGTGACCGACCGGAAGCCGGCCGCAACAGACCGGACGCAGGCGCATCGGGCAGAGAGTCCGGCCAGCAGCACCGCATCCTCGTACCAGGGCAGCAGGGTGCCCGAGAACGTCACGACACCGAAGCGCTGGCCGAGCATGCAGGCGGTGAGCATCGCCGCCTCGGCCATCCCAACGACGGGCAGGTCGAACAGCTCGCGTGCTGCGATCAGGCCGGGATCGCCAAAAGCTGCGATCACGGCGGCGTCGAAGCCGGATTGATGTTCGGCCAGAGTCTCCAGCACCGCTGCGCCGGCGAGCTGCGCCTCCGCTCGGCTCGCGATGTAGGGGAGGCCGTGCGCCGCCGTCAGCGCAGTGAGCCGCACGTCCGGGGCCAGCGCGCTGGCGGCGGCAGCCTCCATCCGGGCCGTCATGGCCGCCGAGGTGTTCGGGTTGACGAGGAGGATACGCACGCCTCAGACGCGCGAACTCGGGCGGTAGAACGGCTCGTGCCGAGCGGGGTCGATATAGTCCGCGTAAAAGCGCCGGGCATGGGGAAGGAGGGCCTTTGAGAGCTGACGACGCTCGACCTCATCGTCCGACAGGGCGCGTGCCAAGTCGTCGTGCAGGGCCTTCAGGGCGGCGTCGCGGTCGACCCGGGTGAAACGGCCATCAGCGTAGAGCACCTCGCCGTCGCACAGCACCGTCGTGACGCCGCCGGTCTTGGCGCGCTGGATCACCGCGTCGAGCAGCGGCGTCTCGGCGTCGAGGTAGGGATATGCGATCTGGTCCCAGTCCAGCAGCACGAGGTCGGCGGCTTTGCCGACCTCGATCGTGCCGAGGCTGTCGCCGAAGCCGGTGGTGCGGGCGCCCCCGACAGTCGCCATGCGCAGCACCTGGGCCATGCCCGGCACGTCGGCCTCGTCCATGCCGGGCACCCGGTGGGCGCGCAGCACGAGCCGCATCTCCTGGAGCATGTCGCGATCGTCGTTGATGCCTGCTTCGTCGAGGCCAATCGCGGTGTTGATGCCCTTTGCCTCGAAGCGGTTGAGCGCCGCCACGCCCGAACGCAGACGGAAGTTTGAGGAGCAGTTGTGGCAGATGCAGGTTCCGGTCGCGGCCACGCGGTCGATGTCGGCCTCGTTCAGCCAGACGCCGTGGCCGAGCGTCATGCGCGGCCCGAGCAAGCCGAACCGGTCAAGATGTTCCACTGCCGTCCCGCCGCTGCGCTTTTCCGCGTAGGCCTTCTGGTAGGCGGTCTCGACCAGATGCATGTGCATCGGCACATTGTAGGATTCGGATAGCCCGGACAGGCCCTCGAGCGCCGCGTCGGAGCACCAGTGGAGGTTGGCCGGAGCAAGCTGGATCTTGGCTCGGGCAGCCCCGGCCTGGCCTGAATGCAAGCTACGGAACAGCGCGAAGTTGTCCTCCAGCGACATCTGAAAGCGTTCGAACCAGCGCTTCATCGGGTCCTGAAGCGACGTCGGCAGGCTCGCCACGAAATCCATGTCCGCCTGGTAGACGAGTCGGTTCTGGTCGCGCACTGCGAAGCAGTACGAGACCCGCATGCCGATGTCGCGATAGGCGCGCAGCACCTCGTTCGAGCGCGCTTCGACCTCTTCCAGGCTTCCAGGCATCCAGCCGTGGATGTGCTGGACCGTGGTGATCCCGGAGCCGACCATCTCGAAGGCCGAGTACAGGGTGTCGAGGTAGAGGTTCAGGTTGCGCGCCACCATGCGGGTGACGAACCACAGCTCCAGCGGCATGTCGGGGGAGCCGAGCTGGACCGGCGTCAGGCCGACATGATGATGCCCGTTGACAAAGCCCGGCAGCAGGATCTCGCGGCCGGAGCCGATGACGGGCGCGTCGGGATAGCGCGCATGCAACTCCGCGTAGGTGCCGACCGCCTCGATTACCCCGTCCTTCTGGAGCACAGCTCCGTCGGCGACCTCCTCCCAGCGCTCGCGGTCGAGGGTGCGGGTGATCATCTGCCGGCTGCGAATCAACGATGTGGCCATGCTTCGGTCCGTTATGGTCGGAATTGGTCAGGCGAGGGCTTCCTGCTCGGCGAAGGCCCTGTCGACCTCATCGCGCAGGAGTTCGGTGAGATGCCGCCGCATCGCTTCGGCGTCGGGCGAGAACGGGTCGCGGGGGCGCGGCAGGGTGTTGACCACGATCGTCTTGATCCGCCCCGGGCGAGCGGTGAACACCACCACGCGATCGGCGAGCGCCACCGCCTCGTCGATGTGGTGGGTCACGAACAGCACCGAGGCGCCGCTGTCGCGCCAGACATCGAGCAGGAAGTCCTGCATCTTCTGGCGGGTCTGCACGTCGAGCGCCGCGA
Source organism: Methylobacterium sp. WL64 (assembly GCF_008039945.1). Taxonomy (NCBI): domain Bacteria; kingdom Pseudomonadati; phylum Pseudomonadota; class Alphaproteobacteria; order Hyphomicrobiales; family Methylobacteriaceae; genus Methylobacterium; species Methylobacterium sp. WL64. Next base: position 23,528 of record NZ_VRVA01000014.1, on the reverse strand, counting down.
AGGGCTCGTCCATCAGCAGGACTTTGGGGCGCATGGCGAGCGCCCGGGCGACCGCTACGCGCTGACGCATGCCGCCCGACAACTCGTCGGGCCGCTTGTCGAACGCCTCGGCGAGGCCGACCCGCTGGAGTGCGGCCCGCGCGATGCTCCGGCGCTCCAATTCCGGCACACCCTTCAGCGACAGGCCAAAGCTGACGTTCTGCCAGACGCTGAGCCAAGGGAAGAGCGAGGTCTCCTGGAAGATCAGGCTGCGTTCGGGGGATGGTCCAGCCACCGGCTCGCCGAAGGACTGGATCCGCCCCCCCGTGGCGGCCTCGAGCCCGGCGATCAGGTAGAGCAGCGTGCTCTTCCCGCAGCCGGACGGGCCGAGGAACACCACGAACTCGCCGGGCTGCACGTCGAGGTCAATGTCGCGCAGGGCCTCGTGGGCGCGGGCGGTGCCAGCGGCCCAGACCTTGGAAACGCCACGGCAGGACACGGCGTCGCTCTCGCCGGACACGGCCGGGCGATCGGCAACGGAGAGACGGTCAGAGCCCAAGGGAAGACCCCGCGTCGCGTGGCAGCCAATAGAGCATCCGCCGCTGAACCAGCCGGAACATTAGGTCGAAGGCGAAGCCGAGGAAGCCGATCAGCGTAATGGTGAAGAAGACCAGCGACGGGTTGAAGGTGTTGCGCGCCAGCATGATCACCTGCCCGAGACCGTAGCCGACGCCGGTCGCCTCGGCGACGAGCACCACCATCCAGGCCCCGAACAGGTTGAGGCGCAGCACCGCGAGCAGCCCCGGCAGGATCGCCGGCACGATAACCCGCGCGTAGATCTGGCGCTTCGACGCACCCATCGTCCGGGCGACGTTGATGTAGTTCCGGTTGACCCCGTCGATCTGATGGATGGTCGAGAGGACCATCGTGAAGAACAGGGCGATGAACACCATGAAGATCGCCGGAGCGTTGCCGATCCCGAACATGAAGATCGCCACGGGCAGCCACGCGATCGGCGAGACCGGGGCCAGGAGCGTGATGGTCGGCAGGGTCAACCGCTCGAACAGCACGACGTAGCGGATCGCCACGCCGACCAGGATCGACAGGGTTGCGGCCAGGAACAACCCTGCCAACACCCGCCCGGTGGAGGCGAGCACGGTGATCAACACCGCCATGGCGGGGCTCGGGCCGGCGTTCATGCCGGTGCCGATCTGCCAGCGCTGCGCGGTATTGAAGAAACGCGCCTGCTCGACGAGGTTGCCGAGGAAGATGTGGGGTGGCGGCAGCAGCTTGGCATCGGCGATGCCGAACGCCCAGAGCAGCTCCCAGAGGCCGGCGAAGCATCCGACCGAGACCAGCATCCAGCCGATCCGTTGCAGCAGTGGGACGAACCCGTCGGGCAGCGCCAGGCGCCGTGCGAACGGGAGACGCGGCTGGCCGTGCGGGACGGCGGCGGCGCGGGCGAGATCGATGGCCATCCGCTCAGGCCGACTTCAGCTTGAGCTTGCCGTAGAGCTCCGGGTTTTCGGCGATGACCTGTTCCAGCAGGGTCCAGTCGATCGCGTCGCGGCCGGGCTTCTTCTTGATGTAGCCCATCTCGGCGACGGAATCGGTCCGGTCGAGGATGAACTGCGTCTGGTTGCGGGCGTCCACCACCGAGGGCTGCCGGCCCATGGCGAGTTGGGCGTTGCTCATCGAGGTCTTGTAGTAGGAGCCGACGAGCTTGTTCAGGGCGGTCTGAGGGTCGCCCTCTGCCACGGCCTGGGCCTTCATCATGCCTTTGATCAGGGCTTTGACTGCCGCTGGGTTCTTGGCGATCAGCTCATTGCGCACGGCGAGCACGCAGTCAGTATAGCCCTTGCCGTAGATGTCGGTGCCGTCGGAGAGCTTTACGGCGCCCTTCACGTCGGTCAACAGCGCCGTGCCGTAGGGCTCGATCGTGGAGATGATGTCGAGGGCGCCGGCGCGGAACGCCTCCACGGCCTCCGGGGTCGAGCCCATGTAGCGGACCGTGATGTCCTTGAAGGCGACGCCATTCTTCTTCAGCCAGTCGTAGGGCAGCACTTCGAGCGTATCGAGCTGGAAGGTGCCGAGCGTCTTGCCCTTGAGCTTCTCCGGACTGTCGAGGCCCGGCTGGGCTACGAGCACGCAGCCCTCGATGCCGCCGCCCGCCACGATCTTCACCGGGGCACCCGCATCGTAGAGTGCCATGAAGCTGGTGTAGGGCATCACGCCGGCATCGACCTGACCCATCCCGAGGAAGGTGACCTGATCGGAGAAGGTCGGCGTGTTCACGAAGTCGATGGTGAGACCGTCGTCCTTGGCGAGCTGCATCGCCTCGGCCAGGAAGAAGTTCAGGTTGCAGAAGCCGGTCCCGTGCGTCGCTCGGATACCGTTGGCCGCCATCGCATGGCCGATCGTGCCGGGCCCGACGGCGAGCGTGAGCGCCGCGGCGGTTCCGCCGAGGAAGCGTCTGCGGGTGGGTTTGAACTGCGAGAAATCAGGAACGCGATAATCGCCGTGACGGTCGCACATATCGGCTCTCCTCAGGAGGCGGATGTCGGAGTCTTTCAGGCGGTGCGCCGGCTCCCGGCCGGACGCGCGACGATGTCGAGGTCGTGACGGGGGCAGAGCGGTCGAGGAGATCCGGTCACCCGGCAGCTCTCAGTATCGACGGCACGCCAACCCGTAGTCGCCGCTCTACGCGACGCTGCGCTAGCGAGCTCCTCACAAGAAGCGTGCCATTCGCGACCGAATACGTCCGATGAGACGCGCTTCGGCAGACCCAGACATCCCTGCGCGTCGGCGATGGGGCGGGATGCGCCCGCCGTCGTGATGTTGAAGACGTCGCGTCCCGGTTCAGGCGGCGGAGAAGCTCGTATTCAATACGATAATTTTGACGTTCTCCGATGAATACCGCCATCCACGCGCGCAAGTGCCGCTAATATGCGCAAAGTCCTCGCCGGACTGCGGCCTCTTTCCCCTTCCCGTCGACCGGACGGCGGCCGACAATCGGATGGCCAATCCACGGGAGCTTCGGGATCGATGACGCATCTCACGCGGCGCAGCTTCGTCGGCGCAGCGGCGCTGCTCGCGGCACCAGCCCTCATCCGCCCATCCTTCGCAGCCGACCCGGTCAAGCTCGGGTGCCTGTTCTCGTCCTCCGGCACGATGGCCAATCTCGAGGGCCGGCTGAACCACGTCGTTCGCATGGCCGCCGACGAGATCAACGGACGCGGCGGCGTCAACGGCCGCCAGATCGAGGTCCTGACTTCCGATCCCGCCTCGGACTGGCCGCTCTACGCCCAGGTCGGCCGGCAAATGCTTCAACAGGGGAAGGTCGCGGCCCTGTTCGGCTGCTGGACCTCCGTGTCCCGCAAGTCGGTGCTGCCGGTCGTCGAGCAGAACGACGGGCTGCTGTTCTACCCGCTCCACTTCGAGGGCGACGAGAATTCAAAGAATGTCGTCTACATGAACTCGCCGCCCGCGAGTTCCGTGCTGCCGGCGGTCGATTACCTGATGGGCCCCGAAGGAGTCGGCGCAAAGCGCTTCTTCATGATCGGTTCGGACTACGTCTGGCCGCGCACGATCAACAAGCAATTGAAGGGGTACTGGAAGAGCAAGGGCATCCCGGAGACCGCGTGGCGCGAGGAGTACGTGCCATTCGGCTTCTCGAATTTCCAGACGCTCGTGAACCAGGTGCGCAGCTTCGCCAGCCAGCCCGGCGGCCAAGCGATTGTGGTGCTTACCGTCGTCGGATCCTCGATCCCAGATTTCCTGCGTGAATTCGCCAACCAGGGCGTCACCGCCACCGACGTGCCGATCCTCGGCCTCGACATGGTGGAGGCCGATCTCGAAGGGCTCGATACCGCCAAGCTCGTCGGCCACCTGAACTGCTGGGCCTATCTCCAGGCCGCCAAGGGCGAACGGAACAAGAAATTCCTTGGCGACTGGGCCGCCTACGTGAAGGCCAAGAACGTCCCGTTCAGCGCCGACACAGTCATCGATCCGATGGTCTCGGCCTACGACAGCGTCCATCTCTGGGCGCTCGCCGCCGCCAAGGCGGGCTCCTTCGCAGTACCGGAGGTGCGCCAAGCCTTCGCGAACCTCAGCTTCGACGATCCGTCGGGCTACACGCTGACCATGACGGGCGAGAACAACTACGTCTCCCGCGGCGTCTTCATCGGCTCGGTCAACGAGAAGCGCGGCTTCGACGTGCTCTGGCAATCTGCCGACGCGCCGAAGCCGGTCCCGTTCAGCCCCTATGGCTGATCCGAGGGGGCGTCCTCGCCAGGCAGGCCTGCCGCCCTGGTACCTGGCGCCCTGGTACCCGGCGTTCTGGTACCTGGCGCTCTTGTGTCTGGCGCTCCCGGCAATGCCGGCCTTTGCAGCGCCGCTCGACCGGGCGATACTTGCCGGGGCCTTGTGCGGGGATGGCGCGGCACAGGTTGGGGCGGCAGAGGGCCTCGTCCGCGCCGGCGGCGATCTGCCGGCCGACGACCTCGCCTACGCCGGGCGGCTCCTCGGCGCCCTCGTCGAGCGTCGCGTCGCCTGCTTGCCGGACGGTGCCTTGCTGCTCGCGGGCCAGGACGCGACGGAGGGCCAGGACGCCGTGACCGGCGCGCGCCGGCCGGCCGCGGAGGCGCGCGCGCCGGTCCTCGGCCTGCGCCAGCGTGCCGCCGTCGAGACGGCGCGCGGCGTCTTGGCCCTGCTCACGGAGGGGACGCCCGCCGCTCGCGCCGCCGGTCTTGCCGTCCTGGAACGGCGCATCACCATCGTTCCGGCAGCGGTGCTCGACCGGGCACGGGATGCGGAGAGTGATGCTGCGCTGAAGGGTACGATCGCCAGCCTCGCCGAGGCGGCCGCCCTGTCCTCGCCCGATCCGGTCCGACGCCGGGCGGCGATCGCCGCCGTGGCCGCGAGCCCGTCCGGGGCTGCCGCGGCGCGGCTTGACGCTTTGAAGAGCGACCCTGCCTACCGTGCCGACCCGGCCTTCCGGGTCGCCCTCGATGCGGGTCTGGCCCAGGTCCGGCGCGCGGTCGCGATCGGCGATGGTCTCGCAATCGTCTACAACGGGCTGAGCTTCGCAAGCATCCTGTTCATGGCGGCGGCCGGGCTCGCCATCATCTTCGGGCTCATGGGCGTGATCAATCTCGCCCAGGGCGAGTTCATCATGCTCGGTGCCTACACCACTTATGGCGTTCAGGAGGCCTTCCGCCGGTTTGTCCCGGGACTGCTTGACCTCTACCTCGTGGCGGCAATCCCGTTGGCTTTCGTGGCGGTCGCTCTGGTGGGCATCGGCGTCGAGGCGCTGGTCCTACGCCACCTCTACCGGCGACCGCTGATGAGCCTGCTCGCAACCTGGGCGGTGAGCTTGTTTCTGGTCAACTTCGTGCGCGTCACCGTCGGCACGCAGAACCTTCAGTTTTCGATGCCCGCCTACGTCAGCGGTGGCGTACCGGTCTATGCCGACTTCGTCATGACCTGGAACCGGCTCTTCGCGATCGGCTTTGCGGGGGCCACCCTCATTCTGACGCTGCTGATCCTGCGCCGCACGCCGCTAGGGCTCGACATCCGCGCCGTGACACAGAACCGCGACATGGCCGCCTGCCTCGGCCTGCCGACCCGCCGGATCGACCGCCTTGCCTTCGGCCTCGGCTCGGGCCTGGCTGGGCTCGCCGGAGTGGCACTCTGCCCGATCTACAGCGTCAATCCCGGTATGGGTTCGGGCTTCATCGTCGACAGCTTCATGGTCGTGGTGCTGGGCGGCGTCGGAAGCCTCATCGGGACCCTCGTGGCGGCAGTCGCGGTCGGCGGCGCCAACGTGCTGATCGAACCGATTTCCGGTGCGGTCGCCGCCAAGGTGATCGTGCTCGTCGGCATCATCCTGTTCCTGCAGCGACGGCCCGAGGGCCTGTTCGCCGTCCGGCGGCGGCGATGAGCGGCGCGATGCAGACCATCCGGGCGCGCCCCGCCGGACCGGCGCTACGCGCCATACGCGATCCCCTGGTGGCCGGGCTTGTGGTCCTCTGCCTCGTGGCCGCCGCAGCGCTCCTCGCAGCGCCCCCCGCCCCGTATCTCGTCAACGCTCTGGGCCAACTCGCCGCCTTCGCGATCCTCGCCGTGTCCCTCGACCTGGTCTGGGGCTATCTCGGAATGCTGAGCCTTGGGCATGGGTTGTTCTTCGCCATCGGCGGCTACGTCTGCGCCATGCACCTGCTGGCCCACGGCGCAGCCGTGACCGGCGTCCTGCCGGACTTCGTGCAGTTCATGGGCTGGAAGACCCTGCCGACCTATTGGGCGGGCCTCGACCTCGCCGCCTACGCGTTCGTCCTCGCCCTTGCGCTCGCCGGCCTCGTCGCCTTCGTATTCGGGCTTGCCTCGTTCCGCTCGCAGGTCAACGGCGTCTACTTCTCGATCATCAGCCAAGCTCTCGTCTACGTCGCGATGCTGTTGATGTACCGCAACGATACCGGGCTCGGCGGCAACAACGGCATGACCGGGTTCCCGCTGCTGTTCGGCTGGCCGATGGGCTCGCCGCGCGTGGGCATCGGGCTGGCCGTCGCAGCCCTCCTGACGCTGGCGGCGGTGCTCGCCGGAACGCGGCTTCTCGTCGGCGGCGCCGTCGGACGGCGAATGCTCGCCTGCCGAGACGACGAGATCCGCCTGCGCACCCTTGGTTACAGCACCACGCGGCTGAAGCTCGGGATCTGGTGCCTCTCAGCCATGATCGCCGCGCTCGCGGGCATCCTGTACGTGCCGCAGGTCGGCATCATCAACCCGCGCGTTCTGGCCCCCGACCTTTCCATCGAGATCGCCGTCTGGGTGGCGGTTGGCGGGCTGGGGCGGCTCGGCGGGGCGGTGATCGGCGCCGTTCTCGTCAACGGCCTGAAGTTCTGGCTCAGCGCAGCGATGCCGGAAGCGTGGCCCTTCATCCTGTCCGGGCTGGTGCTCCTCGTGGTGCTGGTCCTGCCGAACGGCCTCCTCGACCTGGCGGCCCTGCGCCCGCGCCCGATTTGGTTGCGGAGGGGGCGATGAGCGCACTCGTGGTCGACGCCCTGACCGTCGCCTTCGGCCGCTTCACGGCGCTCGACGCCGTCTCGCTCGCGGTCGATCAGGGCGAGGTGCGGGCTGTGATCGGCCCGAACGGCGCTGGCAAAACCACGTTGCTCGATGTGATTTCCGGGATCACCAAACCGGTTTCCGGCCGGGTGATGCTGGACGATTCTATCGACCTGACGAAGTGCTCGGAGGCCGAGATCGCCCGGGCCGGCGTGCGGCGGAAGTTCCAGAAGCCCAGCGTCTTCCCGGCACTCACCGTACGCGAGAACATCGAGATGGGCTGCGGACCCGCCCTTAAGGCGCGCGCACGCGTCGCCCGCGTGGCCGCCGTTCTCGACGAGATCAGCCTTGCCCCACGGGCCGCCGTGCAGGCCGGCGCCCTCGCGCATGGCGAGAAGCAGTGGTTGGAAATCGGCATGGTGCTCGCCGCCGAGCCCGCGCTCCTCCTCCTCGACGAGCCCGTGGCCGGCCTCTCCGACGCCGAGACAGCCCAGACCGCCGCGCTGATCCGGGACCTGCGCCGGCCGGACCGCGCGATCCTGGTGATCGAGCACGACATGGCCTTCGTCGAGGCCATCGCCGACCGGGTGACGGTGCTGCACGAGGGCCGCACGCTCTACGAGGGCAGCATGCAGGGTGCCCGCGGCGATGCCCGCGTGATCGAGGTCTTCCTCGGCCGATGACGCATGCACCCGCACGCCTCGCCGTCGAGGGGCTCGATCAGCATTACGGCAGCGCGCAGGTGCTGCGCGGGGTCGGCTTCGCGGTCGAGCCGGGGCGCTGCCTTGCCGTTCTCGGCCGCAACGGCGCCGGCAAGACCACGCTTCTGCGCTGCCTCACCGGCCTGATCCCGGCGAGCCAAGGCCGGATCGCCCTCGACGGGACCGAACTGACGCGCCTGTCCTCGGACCGGCGCGCCCGGACAGGCCTCGCCTACGTGCCGCAGGGGCGCGAGATCTTCCCCGACCTGACCGTCGCCGAGAACATGCGGGTCGCGGCCCGGGCCCACGGCCTCGGGCGGACCGACGCGGTGGACGAGGCGGTCACCCTGTTCCCGGCGCTTCGCGACCTCTGGCACCGTCCGGGGGGCAACCTATCGGGTGGCCAGCAGCAGCAGCTCGCCATTGCCCGAGCGCTCGCCACACGGCCCCGCGCCTTGCTGCTCGACGAGCCGACGGAAGGCATCCAGCCCTCGATCGTCGCCGCCATCGAGGCGGTGATCGCCGGGCTCAAAGGGCGGATCACCGTGCTGCTCGTGGAGCAGTATCTGGATTTCGCCCTTCGGGTCGGCGACGCCGTGGTGGTGTTGTCCCGGGGTAGCGTCGTCGTGCGCGGTGACCCCGCCACGCTGAACCACGAGATCCTTACCCGTCACATCGCCATCTGACGGACAACCCAGGAGACGCCGTGTCCGCCCATCACGAGATCCCCGCCACGCCCGAAACGATGGTGCTCGGCTACTTCGACGCCGCCTTGCCGCCCGTGCTGACGGTCGCCTCGGGCGACACCGTCACGCTGCACTCGCATCCGGCGGGTGGACGTGAGTCGCTCCACCCCGACCCGGCCCGCGTGCCGCCAGACCTGCTGCACGCCCTCGACACGCTGGAGCGCGGCCCCGGCCCGCACTTCGTCACCGGCCCGGTCCACGTGCAGGGCGCCGAGCCCGGAGACATGCTGCAGATCGACATCCTCGACCTGAAGTTCCGCCTCGACTGGGGCTTCGTGGCGATCCTGCCGCTGCTCGGCACCTTGCCGGACGAGTTCACCGACTACGAGACAGTCCACGCCGACATCGACACGGCGCGCGGTGTTTGCCGCCTGCCCTGGGGCACGGAACTGCCCCTCGACCCGTTCTTCGGCATCATGGGGACCGCACCACCTGCCGCCTGGGGTCGGGTCGGGACGCCGGTGCCCCGCGCGTTCGGCGGCAACATGGATAACAAGGAGATGCGGGTCGGTACGAGCCTCTACCTCCCGGTGTTCAACCCCGGCGGCGGCTTCTACGCGGGCGACGGCCACGGCGTGCAGGGCGACGGCGAGGTCTGCATCACCGCCCTGGAGACGGGGCTAAGCGGCACCTTCCGACTCACTGTGCGCAAGGACCTTCCGGGCGCGTGGCCCTTCGCCGAGACGCCCGCCGACCTGATGTCGATCGGCCTGCACGAGAGCCTCGACGAGGCCATGCGCCAAGCCGTGCGGGAGATGGTCCGCCTCGTCTGCGCGCGTACGCGCCTCACCCGCAACCAGGCCTATATGCTTTGCTCGCTCGCCGGGAACCTGCGGATCACCCAGACTGTCGACGGCAACAAGGGCGTGCACATGATGATGCCCAAATCGGCCCTCGAGACGGCGCCATCCGGATTGGTCTGAGGCTGGAAACACGGGACCGCGACACGCCGACCCTGACTACGGGATTCCGGCGTTCAGTTCGCGCTTCGAACGAAGGCAAACCTGCCGACACAGGCGTGGGCGCCGCGGTGGCGCGGGCCTTGATGCAGGGCCACGCGCTCCGTCGGTGTCGGTTGCGTTGGCTCCGCGCGCAACGGCTGCATGAGCAGGGCAGCGCGGAGTCGCTGCACCTCGGCCCGGAGGCCGGCATTCTCCCGCTCGACCTGATCGAGCCGGACCAGGCCCGCAGGCATCAGCCCGCCGAGCCGACGACGCCAGCGGTAGAAGGTGCCGAGCGAGACATGGGCGCTCGCGCAGATGTCGGCGATGGGGATGCCCCGCGCGGCCTCGTCCAGCAGGAAGGCGATTTCCTGATCCGTGTGCAGGGATCGACGCATGCGGAATCTCCGGATTCGGCAGCCATGAGTGCATCCAGCGAGCGCAGGAGGAGCAAGAAGCGGACCGGCTTCGACGCCTCGGTTCCGAAGTTTTTACAGGTGCCAGCATCGGCGAGCCCGCTTGGCAGACACCGCCTCGCGCAGCCAGCGTCCAGCTCTGTGTTTTGCTTCGCACGAGACTGCGGACATTTTTTGTAAGCGCCTGGATTTGCGCCGCGGCTGCGGCATGTCCGGTTGTTGATTCCAGGCGCTCTAAAGCAGCCGTTCTGCGTTCGGCCAGACTACGCCATGCCGGATCGCCGACCCGCGCCAAAGCGGTCGTTCGGCTCTGCGCCCATCCCAGTCATTCAAGCGGTCTTGGCAGCTCCCTCAAAGCAGACATTGCGCGTCACGGCCTTGCCGCCGAGGCATTCACATAAGAGCGACTTTCAGTACCCGCGAAGCTCGGATTTAATCTTGATCATTGACGTCATGGATCACGGTCGCTGATACGTACGCGACGGCCTAAACACCGCGCCTCAAAGCACAGTGTGCTCGCCGACCGCCGCGTCCTCGAGCGGTTCGAGAAAGGCCGCGCCGACGCCTCGCTCAATTCGACGCGCGACTGTCGCCTGACGTCGCCCAACTCGGATTATTTCGCCCAGCGCTGGAGCAGTATCCAATGACAGCGCCACGCCCGAGGCCGACAGGTTCAGGATCTGCGCCGGCACGCGCCGACCATCCGCCAGTTCGACCTCTACGGCCGTGCGCTCTGGAACGATCCGTCGGTGAACCCGCACGACCTCGGACAACTTCGCTTGCCGGCGCGCCAGCTCGATGAAGCGTCGCGCCACGTCGCCGGGTGAAGGAGTCGTGCCGATGACGCGCACGGCAAAGTCGCAGCTCCCCGCCCACACGACACGAACCTGAATGGGTCCAATGTCACGGATGTTGCAGATTAAACGCTCGTCGACCACCGGCAGCGTTGCTGATCGCAGTCTCAACCCTTCAGACGAGATGTCCACAGTGACCGCGTGGAACTCGGATCCGTCGCTGCGAAGGCACAGAGCGGGGACGACGACGGGGTGCCGAGCGGCGGCTCGACGCTCGCTCATGCGTCGATCGCCGCAGCGACAGGACAGTAAGCACCCCCGAGCGAGCCGGCGATTGGACCTACCATATCGTTCAAGATTGCCAGTGCTTTCGCAGACATGAGCTGCCGGTAGGGCTGCCGGTCGATCAGCGTTGCATAAACCTTCCAGATCGAAGCTATCGCCTGGTCGAGGTCGTGCATACGGCAGGCGTCGACCGCGCTGAGGGCGCGTACAGGGCACTCGCCACGGCGCGGGGCATCCGTGATCAGCGCGAGATGGCTCACCATACATCGACTTTCTGAGTTCTAGCTCACACGGTTAGAACCGACGGCCTCGTGCCGCTCCCCGCCGCGACGCATTTGAAACTGCGCTAGGCTACCAAGGCGTGACGGTCGCTATCAGATCGAGCACCATGCGTGTGCTCATTGAAAGTCTTGATCGCAGCGGGTCGGCCTATCAGGTAGCCCTGTGCCGATTGGCAGTTCTCGCCTGCCAGGAAGCTCAACTCCGCCTGCGTCTCGACTCCCTCGGCGAGAACCGGAAGTCCCAGACCGCGGCCGAGCCCGAGAACCGACCGCACGATCGCGGCCGTCTGCTCGTTGACATCGACCGCCCGGATGAAAGAGCCGTCGATCTTGATCTTGTCGAACGGGTAGGCGCGCAAGTTCGACAGGGACGAGTAACCGGTCCCGAAATCGTCCATTGCGATGCGGACTCCGAGAGCCTTCAGCTGGCGCAGGGTGGACTGGGCCCGACCAGGATCACGGATGAGTGCCGTCTCGGTGATCTCGATCTCCAAGCGATTGGGCTTGAGCCCAGTCTGGAACAGGACTTCGTGAACGAGCTGGGCGAAGTGCGGCGCGTGTAGCTGCACGGCGGAGACGTTGACGGCAATCGTGAGTGGGTTCGGCCAGCTCGTCGCCTCACGACAAGCTTCCCGCAACACCCACTCGCCGATCTGCAGGATCGCGCTGCTCTCCTCCGCGATCGGGATGAACACGCCAGGCGAAACTGGACCGCGCTGGGGATGCTGCCAACGCAGCAGCACCTCGAAGCCGAGTACGGTACCGGTCTGCACGTCGGTCTGAGGCTGGTAGACGAGGTGCATCTCGCCGCGGGCCACGGCGTGGCGCATGTCGTGTTCGAGGAGGCGCCGCTCTCGAACCTGCGTACCCAGCTTGGCTTCAAAGAAGCGGTAAGTGCCTCGACCCTCGGCCTTGGCTTTGTAGAGCGCCGTGTCGGCGTAGCTCAGGAGCAGCGCGCGCTCATCCGCGTCGTCCGGGTAGAGGGCGATACCGATGCTGGTGGCGATCATCGGACCGGTGGCATCGGCGCTGCTGCTGCGCAGCGCTTCTAGGACCTGCTCGGCCAGGCGCCCGGCTGCGACCGCTTGCTCGCAGGGGATCAGGATCGCGAACTCGTCGCCGCCAAGACGGGCCATCAACTGCGTCTCGTCGAGGAGTGTCGTGACGGAGCGGGCGACGGTGACCAGCATGGTGTCACCGGCCGCGTGACCGAAGAGATCGTTGACCTCTTTGAACCGATCGAGGTCGAGGCAGAGAACCGCGAGCTTTCGGCCGGTCGCTTCGGCGACCTTCAGCTCCTGGTCGAGGCGTTGATTGAAGCTCGCGCGATTGGCGAGCCCGGTGAGCGCGTCGTGATGGGCGAGGAACTCGATCTGTCCCTCGGCCCGTCGCCGAGCGCGCAGGTCGCGCACGGCGACCGCGTAGTGCGGCTGGTTGCCGTAGGTGACCGGACGCATGATCAACTCGACGGGGATCGTGCCATCGTCCGCGCGCGTCAGCTCGGCATCGATCAGCTGATCCGACGGTTCAGTCAGCGCGAGGCGGGTTGCAGCTTCGGGCAGGAACCGCGACAGCGCAGCCCCGGTGAGTTCAGTCGCAGCGAGGCCAACGAGTTTGCCGAAGCTGTCGTTGGCGCTGATGATGAGGTCACCCCGGCACACGACCAGTCCTTCGACGGCCGCGTTGGCGAGGCTGTGTAGGCGATCCCGTTCCAGCGCCACGTGGCGCCGGTCGCGGATGTCGAGGGCCAGCGCCGCACTTGCGAGGAACAGGATGGCGAGGCTCGCCAGGGCGATGCCGACCGCAAGCCAGCGGGCCGGGATGGCACTCTCTGAGATCAGGACGCTCGGATCAGGAACGATCGTGACCGCACCCATGGCGATGAAGTGGTGGCTGCAGATCGCGAGCAGGAGCAACAGCGCGCCAGTCGTGCGCCCGCGCAGGCTCTCGCCTACGAGGGCGACCGGGAGGGCAACGCTGCCAAGCACACCGCCGAGGATCAATGAAGCCGCCACGAGGGCGGGGTCCCATATGATGTGACCAGCGATCTCGAACGCGGCCATCCCGGTGTAGTGCATGGCCGCAATGCCGAGCCCCAGGATCGCGCCGCCGAGCGTGGCTGCGAACGGGATGGCGCGAGCGAGCGCGATGGTAAGGCCAAGCCCGGTCATGGCGATGGCGTAGACGAGCGAGAGGCTGGTCAGGCCGACGTGATAGGCGCTCGGCAGGCCTGGCTCGAACGCAAGCATCGCGATGAAGTGTGTCGCCCAGATGCCGGAGCCACCGGCCACAGCCGCGACGCCGAGCCAGATCGCGCGCATCCGCGGGCTTGCTTTGCCAGCGTGGCGCAGCAGCTCGACGCATGTGATCGCAGCGAGCGCACACATGACAGCCGCCAGACCGACGAGCCAAAAATCATGTGAGTCCGAGAAACAGCCAATAACCTTAAGCATGCGATGTAACCAAGCAGGTATAATGATACTATCCTTGGCATGTACGCGTTTTTAGATCGTTAATCTTGAACGGGATGTGTCTTATGGTATATTATGTCTAAAACCCATTTATTATCCAACCACAGATTGTAGGTCATAGAAGGGTAACTGGATCAAATGGTTTGTGGTCCATTGGCTGACGGTCGCCAGTGGTTCAAAGCGGACATCGCAGACGTCCCGCCGAGGAGCCCCTCATGCCAATCGAACAAGTCACGATCCGGACACGCGATGGCGATTGCCCTTCGCACGTGGTGATCCCCGCCAGCGGCGGACCATGGCCCGCGGTGATCGTCTACATGGACGCCGGCGGTATCCGGCCGGCGATGCTCGACATGGCACAGCAACTCGCTGCCTCTGGCTACATCGTCCTGCTGCCGGATCTCTTCTACCGCTACGGACCCTACGGGCCATTCGTGCCCAAGGAGGTGTTCGCAGGTGACTTTCGCGCTGTCCTCGGGCCGCTCATGGCTACAACCAGTCCCCTCAAGGCCGCGGAAGATGCAGAGGCCATGCTCGCTTATCTCGACACGCGCGACGACGTCAGAGGTCGGGCGGTCGGGGTGGTGGGCTTCTGCATGGGCGGCGGCATGGCCTTAGCCACAGCGGGAACCTACCCCGAGCGGTTCGCTGCAGCCGCAAGCTTTCACGGGGGCAATCTCGCGACCGATGCGCCCACGAGCCCCCACCTGTTCGCGCCGAAGCTGAGGGCGGAGGTCTATATTGGCGCTGCCGAGAACGACGGCAGCTACCCGCCTGCGATGGCCGAGCGGCTGCAGCGATCTCTGACGGAGGCCTGCGTACGCTATACATCGCAAACGTATCCAGCCGCGCACGGTTGGATGATGCCGGACTTTCCAGTCTACGATCATGCCGCTGCCGAGCGTGGCTGGAGCGCAATGCTCGCGCTCTTTGGGCGAACCCTGTACGGCGGCGAAAGATGACGCGTGGCCCTGATCCAACATTTCCTTTCTCGGCAGGCAGTGGAATGGTCTGAACGGCAAGATCGGGTCGGTAGGAGATCGTTTGCTTTCCCGGCAGCCTTGCCCCGAAGCGGACAGACCGCAATCGGCCAGCATCAGCCGCGTCGCATCGCTCGCATGAATGTCTCAGATGGGTGGAACCCGCCTGTCCACTTCCGAGCGAAAACTCGTCGAATTAGACGCTGCCGTCATGCCCACAGGCGACCCAGCCTCTCCTGCGCAAGGGTTGAGAGTTCACGCGCGGCAGTCGTTGTGGGGCGGCCGAGGTACCCTACGGCACCATTGCTCCCTGCGTCTCGACATAGACCGCGTAGATCGAGGTGCTCGCCGCCATGAACAGCCGGTTCTTCTTCGGCCCCCCGAAGCAGAGATTGGCGCAGGTCTCGGGCAGGTTGATTTTGCCAATCAGGTCGCCCGACGGCATGTAGCAGCGCACTCCGTCCTCCTTCGGGTCGGCCCAGCCCATCGAGCACCAGACATTGCCGTCGACATCGGTGCGGACTCCGTCTGTGAAGCCCGGCGCGAAGCCTTCGGCGAAGACGCGGTCGCCGATGAGCCGGTCGCCCTCGACCGTGAAGGCGCGGATATTGGCCCGCCCACCATGGGTGATGCCTGAATCAACGACGTAGAGGATCTTCTCGTCGGGTGAAAAGGCGAGGCCGTTGGGCCGATCGATGCCCTCAGCCGTGACCTTGGCCTGCCCGGTCGAGGGATCGAGCCGGTAGACCCGGGTCGGCAGTTCCGCCTTGTCCTTGTGACCCTCGTAGAACCCGTCGATGCCGTAGCCCGGATCGGTGAACCAGATCGCGTTGTCGGAGGCCACCACCACGTCGTTGGGAGCGTTGAGCGGTTTGCCGTCGAACGTGTCGATCAAGACCGTGATCTTCCCGTCCGGCTCGGTGCGGGTCACCCGGCGGGTATCGTGCTCGCAGGTGATCAGTCGGCCCTGGCGGTCGCGGGTGTTGCCGTTCGAGTAGTTCGAGTTCGCCCGATAGACGCTGACGTGGCCGTTCTCGAGCCAGCGCATGATCCGGTTGTTCGGGATGTCGCTCCACAACAAGTATCCGCCATCCCTAAAATAGACGGGGCCTTCCGCCCAGCGGAAGCCAGTGGCGATGCGCTCAATTGCGGCGTTGCCGACCTTGTAGCGGAAGCGCTTGTCGAGCGCCTCGACCCGCGGATCGGGATAGCGGGTACCCAGCAGGTCGCCGAGGGGCAGCCGGTCGGCCTGGGCCGCGACCGTGGTCGCCGTCAGGGCGGCGGCGCCCGCGAGGACATCACGTCTATTCATCACTCGTCTCCTCCGGTCCGGTCTTCGTGCCCGACCGGAGGATTTTATGGAAGCCGGGCACTCTGTCTCGTGGTTTTCTGATGGATGAGGGGATGGTGCTGGATCCGGACGTGGAACGGGGAGGCGGTGCGTTCGTGAGAGAGACACCATGGCCGGCGGAAAGATACGCAGACCCGGCGAGAACCGGCCCGGCTGATCCCACCAAAAACCTCCGGCGGCCTTCGGTGACCGGACGTTTCGCTCAGGTCTTTCTGATGTTCCAGAGGATGGGAAATCCGAGGACCCGGCCCGTCAGATTGCGCCGGAAAGAGGTCATGGATCGATAGGAGCCGACTGGTACGTAGGCCACTTGGTCGAGTGCGACCCGCTGCATCTCCGCGCAGAGCGCTTTGCGCACAAGCACATCCGGAGCGGTGAACCAGGCGGCGCGGAGTTCCTCCAGCTTCGGAATCGACGGCCAGCCGAACCAGGCACCCGCGCCGTTGGCTCTGAGCGGTTGAAGCGCCGCCGGATCAGCATTGTCGAACGACGAGAACGTAGTCAGCAGCACGGACCAGCCGCCCTTATCAACGGGCTCGCGTGAGACGCGGCGTTGGATGACCGTACCCCAGTCGCTCAGGGCCAGATCCACATTGAAGCCGATACGGGGCAGCAGATCGGCCGCGACCTGGGTGATCGCCGAGGGCGCCAGGATATCCGTCGGACCGATCAGCCGAACCTTCGCGCCGTTATAGCCCGCGGCTTTCAGCGCCGCCCGCGCCTTCTCGATGCTTCGCGAGGCCGTGAGCACCTCCATGCCGGCATCCGTCGCCATAGGCGTTCTCGGCGTGAAGATCCCGCACCGGTCGTCATAGTTGGCGGGATCATCACCGGCCACGGCTGCCATGAAGTCGCTCTGGATGATGGCCGGCAGCACAGCCCGGCGCACCTCGACATCGTCGAACGGTGGCTGCAGGTGATTCATGCGCAGGATGGCTGGATTGGTGAAGCGGTCGAGCCCTTCCACGACGATGTTACGATTGCGGGCGAGGAGCTGCTGGAGTTCCGGCGGTGGCTGCTCGTACCAGTCGATCTCGCCGTTCTGCAGCGCAGCCGCCGCAGTGGCGCCGTCGGCGATGATCTGCCACTCGACCCTGTCAAAATGGGCGACTTTGCCGCCGGCGGTCAGGCTCGGGGCACCGGGAGCGGGCGCATATCCCGCGTGCCGCTCGTAAACCATCAAGCTGCCCGAGTTGAACTCGTCCGCCTTCCAGCGGAACGGCCCGGAGCCGGTGGCATCCGTGATCTGCTTGAACGGATCAGTCTGCGCGATCCGCTCCGGCATAATGAAGGCGGGTTGGCTGACGCTCGCCAGTGCGTTCGGCAGCAGCGGGAAAGGCGCCTTCAAACGGAAGACGATGTTCGCATCACCATCGTGCACGATCTCGTCGGTCGCGGCCATCAACGTCTGGCCAAACCCGTTCCGCGCGGCCCACCGCCTGATGCTGGCGACGCAATCGCGCGCGAGGACGGGGGTCCCGTCATGAAAGCGCAGCCCCTCGCGGAGGGCGATCGTCACTTTCCGCCCATCCTGCTCGACCCGGTAGCCGGCCGCCATCTGGGGCTGGGGCTGCAGGTCGGCATCGAGGCCGAACAGGGTATCATAGATGATATAGGCGTGATTGCGCGTCACGATCGCGGTCGTCCAGATCGGGTCAATGGACGTCACGTTCGCCTGGGGCACCATGCGCAGCACCCGGGCGTCTTGCGCTCGGCCGACGATTGGCGCTGCCAGTGTCGAGGCACCTGCGGCGAGGAATGTGCGTCGCTTCATCGTGGCCCCCCAACGAGACGCACCAGCATAGCAACCGCCGGACCAACGCGAGAGGGCGCGCGCCATGTCTTTGCAATCGCTGTCACAGTGCCTCCCGATTGCTGCGGAAGAACGGCCCGCGAAGCGCCCGGCGCATTAGTTGAGGGCAACCGTAGAGTTTGCTCCGAGCGTCCCGGATCAGTGTGGTATGCGCCCGCTACCGGCCACCGTCAGTAGCTCACGCCGCTGATCAGACCGCCTTCAAGCGGATGTTGCGAGGGCCTGCGCTGGGTCAGGCGCGGAAGATGACCGCCTACCGCAAGCGGAAGATCCGCAATGCGCCCATTGCTGCCGTACAGCACTGCTCGACGGTAGCCCGCAAGCAGACCTCGTGGAGGCTCGCACCTGCAGTCTAGGTCTTGCAGGCAGTTGAGGATCGCTACTGGCGTGAGATCCTCACACGCGAGATCATACCACAGTGCCTGATCCGTGACGCCGCACGAGCAGCCGGCGAATGACCCAGCCGATAACGACTTGACGACCACCCAAGGCCAAGGGTCTGCGCTCAGAAATGGAAACGTTGCGTTTCGCCGGTTTCCATATTCGACGCTGACAGGATCACGCAATGTGCTTCCGGCGACGCGTCGTCAGGGCGCATCCCGTATCACCCGGTCGGCCTTGGCCAAAACAGGAGAAAGAGTGATGAGCTGGCACAGTGCGGATGATCCGGTTCCGGGCGACCATTTCAGCTGCGACGCGATCCAGACCTTGATCGTCCCGCGCTCGCGGGACCTTGGCTCCTTCGCAGTGCGCCGCGCACTGCCCTCGACCGAGTGTCGGATGGTCGGGCCGTTTATCTTCTTCGACCAGATGGGCCCCTCCGAGTTCCTGCTCGGCACCGGGATGGACGTGCGGCCCCACCCGCATATCGGTCTCTCGACCGTCACCTACCTGTTCGACGGCGAGATCATGCATCGCGACAGCCTCGGCACCGCGCTGCCGATCCGGCCGGGCGAGTTGAACTGGATGACCGCCGGACGCGGCATCACACACTCCGAGCGCACCGCGTCGACCCTCCGGCAGACTGGCTCGAAACTGTTCGGGATCCAGAGCTGGGTTGCCCTGAGTTCAAAGGACGAGGAGACGGCGCCAGCCTTCGAGCACTACGACGCGCCGTCGCTACCGGTCCTGACCGGCGAGGGCAAGACTGTCCGGCTGATCGCGGGCGAGGCCTTCGGGGCGCGCTCGCCGGTGCGGACCTCAAGTCCAATGGTCTACGCCGACGTGGCGCTGGAGGCGGGCGCTGTGCTCCCCCTTGATCCGACCTACGACGAGCGGGCAATCTACACGGTCTCGGGCGCTATCGAGATCGCCGGCGACGGCTTTGGGCCCGGGCAACTGCTGGTATTCCGCCCCGGTGACCGAATCAGCATCCGCGCGACGGAAGCCGCCCGGTTCATGGTACTCGGCGGCGAGCCGATGGACGGGCCGCGTCACCTCTGGTGGAATTTCGTATCCTCGCGGCCCGAGCGGATCGCACAGGCCAAGGAGGATTGGCGCCAGGGCCGGTTCGATACTGTGCCGAACGATGCCGAGTTCATCCCGCTGCCCGAGGATCCGCCTCCGGTCCGCTATCCGTGAGTCGACGCCAGCGCCGCTCCCGTTCACGGCGGCGTGATCGTGGCTGATACAAGGTTCCGCGGCCCATCGCGGGCGCTCCCGCACGCACGAGGTTGAACAACGCCATGGCTGTCGAAGCGTCCGGCGCGGGAAGCGATCTCGTGCAAGTCGTCGCCCTGCTGGCGGCGGGGGTCGTCGCCGTGCCGCTGTTCAAGCGGCTCGGCCTCGGCTCGGTCCTCGGCTATCTTCTGGCGGGGTTGGCCATCGGCCCCTTCGGCCTCGGCCTGTTCAATGACGCCCACGCCATCCTGCACGTTGCCGAACTCGGCGTCGTGATGTTCCTCTTCATCATCGGGCTGGAGATGGAGCCCTCCCGGCTCTGGGGCATGCGCCGGTCGATCTTCGGGCTCGGCCTTGTTCAGGTCAGTGCCTGTATCGCCGCCCTCACCCTGGTCGGGATCGGCCTGGGGTTCTCGGTCACCGTGGCCTTCGTGGCCGGCACCGGCTTCGTGCTGACCTCGACCGCCATCGTCATGCAACTGCTGGAGGAGCGCCGCGCGCTCTCCACGCCGAAGGGCCAGCGGATCGTGGCGATCCTGCTGCTCGAAGACCTCGCCATCGTTCCCCTCTTCGCCATCGTCGCGCTGCTGGCGCCGGGCGGCGTCGAGTCCAGCGGGACGGAGCGCGCCGTCGCAGTCGCCATCGCCCTGGGCTCGGTCGCGGCGCTTGTGGCCGCGGGTCGCTGGCTGCTCAACCCGCTGTTCCATATCCTCGCTGCCGCTAAGGCGCGGGAGGTAATGACGGCTGCGGCTCTTCTGGTAGTGCTCGGCTCGGCGCTCGCGATGCAACTCGGCGGCCTCTCCATGGCGATGGGCGCCTTCCTGGCCGGCGTGCTCCTCTCAGAGTCGAGCTTCCGCCACCAACTAGAGGCAGATGTCGAGCCGTTTCGCGGTATCCTGCTCGGCTTATTCTTCCTCGGCGTCGGCATGTCGCTCGACCTAACCGTGATCGCGGCGAATACGGGCCTGATCCTCATGGGCGTCGCCGCCTACATGGCCGTCAAAGCCCTGTTCATCTACAGTGTCGCCCGGCTCTTGCGCGCCTCGCACGCCGAATCGCTGGAGCGCGCGGCCCTGATGGCCCAGGGCGGCGAATTCGCCTTCGTCCTATACGCAGCGGCCGCAAGCGCGGGCATCATCGACGGCACGACCAACTCCGTCCTGACCGCGACCGTCATCCTGTCGATGGCGATCACGCCCTTGATGGTAATAGCCTTCGACCTGCTCGTGCCGAAGGCGGTGACCTCGACTGACGGCGTTGATGCGCCGGAGGACCTCGTCGGGAGCGCCCTGATCGTCGGGTTCGGCCGCTTCGGGCAGATCGCCAGCCAGCCATTGATCTCGCAGGGCTGCTTCGTATCGATCATCGACACGAACGCCCAGAACATACGCCTTGCCGAAAGCTTCGGCTTCAAGGTCTATTACGGCGACGGCACCCGGCTCGACATCCTGCGCGCGGCGGGCGCCGAGACCGCACGGGCGATCCTGATCTGCGTCGACGACCCCGCGATGGCAAAGCGCATCGCCGAACTCGCCAAGGCCGAGTTCCCCCCGGTGCCGGTTCTCGCCCGCGCCCGCGACCGGGAACATGCGGTCGCGCTCATTGAGGCCGGAGTAGCCTACCAGATCCGCGAGACGGCCGAGTCAGCCCTGGCACTGGGCAAGCAGGCGCTCCTGACGGTCGGGGCCGAGCCTGAAGTGGCGAGCGCGATCATGGAGCAGGTTCGCCGTCGCGACACGGAGCGGCTCGATCTGGAAGTCGTGGGCGGCATCTACGCTGGTCGAGAACTGCTCCAAGGCAACATTGAAGGCTCGGCGCACAAGGTAGGTTAGCACTGCAAGCGACTTGGTACTTGGCCAGGAAGCGGACGTTCGGCGCCGCGCCCATCTCGATCATTCAGCCCGTTTCGAGAAAGCGCCGAAGCGGACATCCCATCAGAAAAGATCCCGGGCCGGAAAAGCTCCTACACGGTGAAGATTTTCGCGCCTTCGACCGGTCGCCGCTCGCAGGCATCGGCACGGATCAGGCTGGCGCCGACCGCGAAGGTCCCGCCATCGACCAAATGCTCGCTGATGCGGTGCTGCACAATGATCTTGAACACCGCTCGAGGAGGTCGTCCCGAGCGCCCGCGCTTCATCCGGCATCAGCCACGCTTCACAGCCCCCTCACGGGTTGCTCGGCACCACGGCCCCGACGCTTGCCGCCCGACCTTTCAGCCTTGCGGCGGCCGCGGCGTAGCCTCCGCCAGCGCCATCGATGAAGTGCATGTGCCCGCTGCCGGGCACCGGAGGGCTGATGCAGGTCAACTGCGCAGCCAATTGCCGCTCCAGGCCGAAATGGCAGATCCCCTGCGCCTCGGCAGCGGTGAGCTGCGCCTCTAGCTGATCCGCGAAGACCTCGGTGCAGTCCAGTGTCATCCGCAGCGCATCATCGTATTTGCGGAAGTCCGTGTTCCCGACGATCTCATGCCGAAGCACCGCTGGATCGAACGCTCCTACCCTCAAGCCTGAGCGATAGATCAGGTATTCCGGAATTGATCGTGCTACGATGTGAAGCTTGCGCCAGAGGCGGCTCCTACGAGAGCCCGGCACGGCGCGCAGTTCAAGATCCAGCCCCGCCCACGGTCCGCGCATCTGCGGTCCCTCATCCTGCATCGGACGTGCGACCTCGTCACTGATATCCAGGCTGTGCAGGATCTCCTGCACGAGTTGCCGGAAGGCCGGCGCGTCGCCGCTGTGCTTCGGCACAAGCATGAGCGAGAGCATCAACGCGTGGCGGGGACGGATCTCCTGCCAGCGGCAGGAGAGGCCGGTCAGGTCAGGCTGGCTGCCGGGCTCGGCCGGCGCGACGGCATAGTCGCCGGCCTTCATGGCGGCTTCCGCCCAAGGAAGGCCGCCTCCGCTGAACATGGCGTAGGACACGTGGGGACTGGGCGCGTAGCGCGCGACGCGCACGTCAAGCCCGCGATCGCGCACGGCTGCGACCGGCAGGAGAGCGGTGCGCAGCTCGAGTTGCAGCGCCTCACGGACCCAGACGGCCGTTGCCGCCAGCGCGTCTCTGGCGGTGTCAACGTCTTCCGAGGCAATGGCGAGGCTTGCTCCGTCACCGCCGAAAACGAAGGGGAACTCGCGCCGGCCGAGGGCATTCGAAACGGCCGCGATGGTGGCGGCGCCGGCCGCATTGACCGCCTTGTAGCGGCCGAGCCCGATCTGCTGCTGGGAGCAGACGACATCGGCCACACCGAGCCACCAGGTCGCGGGCAGCGGCCGATACAGGCCTGGATCCATGAGGCTGGAGAAGGCGGTGAACCGGGGCAGGCTCCGGTAGAAATCAGGGGCCGTGCGGCGCATGGCGAGCTCGCCCTGCCGAGCTGTACCTGCCGATTTCCGCATCGCCGCCATCGCCCTGCTCCCCGGCGCAGCCTCCGGCCGCGTGACGCGCCCCGATCCCGGAACCGACATCATCCTCGGTGGAACCACCATCACCACGGTCACGTGCACGCTTTTAGGCGAACGCGCTACGGCGGCGACACACTCGCGACCGCTCTGCGCAGGAGCGAGCCCAAGTACGGCGGCCTGAAGGGCGACTAAGTCAAGCGGATGAAGTCTCCGGAGAGCGAGAACCGGAGCCTCCGCGGACGATCTTAGACCTGACCTTTGGAGAAGCTGATCCCGAAGGAGGAAGCCTCGGGAAACTTCTGAGCCCGGCTCGCCGCTGAGAGTATGTCGACAACGTCGTTGCCGAGCATGGCATGTCGAAACGCTTCGCCTTGCCAAGGCGCGCAGGCCCTCTGCGTCAAAGACCGAGAGCAGTGGCACCGGAGTAGCCACTGCATCCCCCCAGGCTCCAAACCCGAAGACAGAATCGCCCCACAGCCGCCGATGCTGACCCCGTGAGTCCCGCCCGATCAGGGTTGGTATTCCTGATGTTTAAAAATATGTGTTTCTGTCTCTATCCATTTCCGCGGACCTGGTCGTGGGCCCGCGGGGCGTCGAGGGCGTCCGTGTGGCGGCGGCCCGTTCGGGCGGGCGCCGTCCGGTTCAGCCCACCCGGCTCAGCCGACGTAGCCGAAGGCGACGCCGGGTTGG